>JBDKFF010000295.1:0-2698 GCA_039798865.1 Bacteroidota bacterium | reverse complement strand
CTTGGAGACTTAAAGGCGGATAAATCAATGAGGTTAACCGGTTGTTGGGCCAAACAGGCCCACGACAATAGGCTGAGCAAGAGAATGTTGCGCATAAGCATAGTTAAAAAGGTTCTTCAAGCAAATCTAACAAAAAAGTATGAACTATTTCATCGGCACAATCAGTATACTGGTAGCATATTTTCAAAGAATATTTTGCAAATTGTTTACTTCGAATCCAAATTCGTGAATACATGGCAAAATTCAAGTTACTTTCGAGGCCCATTTTATTGCATCTCCTGTTCTGGGCATGTCTTTTGGCATTACCAATTCTATTAGGTCCCAGCTCGCAATCACAAAATCCGGAGGAAATCCAACGTCATTTTCAGTGGAATTTATTCTTTTTCGTATTTGGATTAGCCAATATTCCCATCTTCTACATCAACACGGAAGTTTTAATCCCGAAAGTCCTCAAACGCCAAAAACTCGTTGTTTACCTGCTTTTCCTAGTAGTTGGGTATTTTATCATGGTGGGGTTAAATGATTTAATTTTTGAAATTCTTTTCAAAGATTTAACTCCCCCACAACGCCCACGCGGAGGTGGCGGCGGCATGAAGCGATTCACCTACATGCGGATTATTTTTCAATACCTTTTCATCATCGCTATCGGAATCAGTTACCGATTCTTATCAGATAACATGAAGGAGCAAGAGGCTAAAAAAGAGGAAGAAAACGAGCGCTTGAAATCGGAACTTTCCTTTCTTCGTTCGCAAATTAGTCCGCATTTCATGTTTAATGTGTTGAATAGTATCGTTTCACTTTCAAGGAGAAAACCGGATAATGTGGAGCCCGTCGTAATCAAATTATCGGAATTGATGCGTTACATGATTTACGAGACGAGCGACGCCAAGGTAGCCATCCTAAAAGAAGCAAACTATTTAGAGTCTTACATCGAATTGCAGCGTTTACGCTTTGGAAACGATATCGAGATTGAATTCAAAAACGAGATTTCAGGCTCCTCGGGAACTATCGAACCCATGTTGCTCATCCCCTTTGTGGAAAATGCTTTTAAGCACGGGGTAGGAATGATGGAGAAACCCACAATTACCATTCAACTCATCGATAACGCACAATACCTTCATTTCGTCGTAAAAAACAAAATAGGGCCCCATTCGACTGAGAAAAAAGATGAGAGTTCGGGAATTGGGTTGACGAATGTGCGAAGACGTTTGGAATTACTTTATCCCGAATCCCATAAATTGGTCATCACCGAAAAAGATAATACCTACTTGGTCGATTTGATGATCATACATAGCTAATCCAATGGAAGAAAACGAACAATTTTCAGAACTGCCCAGCACCATCTTAAAGTGCATCGCCATTGACGATGAGAGTTTGGCCTTGGACTTGGTGGAGGACAACATCGCCAAAGTACCTTTTTTGAAATTGGAGGCGCGTTGCCGAAATGCCTTTGAAGCGATCGAATACCTACAAAATAACCCAGTAGACCTCATTTTCTTAGACATTCAAATGCCCGGTTTGACGGGTGTACAATTCTTGGAAGGGCTGACGCAGAAACCGATGGTGATCTTTGTGACAGCTTACCAACAATACGCTTTGGAGGGATTTAATTTGGATGTAATCGATTATGTCTTAAAACCGATATCGTTCGAGCGATTCCTCAAGGCAAGCCATAAGGCCTTGGATTTCTACAAGAGCAAGCGAGCGCTGTTAGGCAATGTGAATAAGCCGGAGGTGAAAACGGATTATATTTTCATACATGCCGACTACTCCCTCATGAAAATCATGTTTGAGGATATTTTATACATTGAGGGTTTGAAGGACTACATCAAAATCCATTTAAGGAATCAGAAATTCCCCATTGTTTGTCGGATGACCATGAAGCTTATCAGCGAAAAGTTACCATCAGATGAATTCCTTCGGATACACAAATCCTTCATCGTTTCGCTGAAAAAAATCGAATCCATTCGGAATCAAAAAGTCAAAATTGGAGAGAATCATATCCCGTTGAGCGATTCATATTCCGAACAATTCTATCAGACGATCGGCTACCAAAAAGAGTAATTATTTCAGCTTCTTCTTCCCAAAGTGGTAATTCACCCCTAACCAAGCACGCAACAACCCCGTTTGCACTTTGGAATCTGTATAGGGAGTTACCTCAAAATTCAAACCGAGACGAGGTACTGCTGTAAATGGAAACGCACGCACGCCTACGCTCCCGTAATATCCCTTCAGAATCGAGGATTGGTTGAACACATTGGACATCCAGCCCACATTGACTCCACCCCCTACATAAAATAGTGCATCCTTGGTTTTGTGAACGGTAAGCATCGGGCCAAATTCAGACGTCAAAGCCGACGTCGCCGAGTTCATCTGCATACGCATTTCTGCCCAAGCTGTGTTAGTTGGATTGGTCGAAATCGCCAATTGGGAATTGAAGGGGTAATAGGAAATGGATTGCGCTTGAACGAGGAATGTGGAGGCCAACAAAAAGCCAAGAATGGCAAGAGATTTTTTCATCAAATAGGGATTTGCGTTACGAAAATCGGAGGTTTTGATTGGGACTAACAATTTATGTAACTTTGATTTTTGGCAAATATACAACTATGTCCATTCTGAAAAAATTAGCGGGTGAAACACTTTCCTATGGCTTTAGTACCATCTTGGGAAGATCCCTTAATTTTTTATTGGTCTTTGT
>JBDKFF010000294.1:0-4012 GCA_039798865.1 Bacteroidota bacterium | reverse complement strand
GTACGTTCCTACCTGGCATGAAATTAAATAATGTGCTTTTTCTCGGCTTGTGTTTGATGGGCTTAAAAGTTTATAGCCAAACGGAATCTGTCAAGTCAAATAAGAAACCGTTGATTGATACGACAAACCAAAAAGGCTTTTTGGGTGGACGTTTAAGCACGGGCTTAGAAGGCACCTTGGAAGAAGCCAAAAAAATAAAGTCGGAAGGAAAAGCGCTCATAGAAGACCTTGGGATAAAAAACTTAGGCATCAAAGCAAGCATGTTAGCCCGACGCACAGCTAAGAAAAGCCCTCCCAAAGACGAATATGCGCAGATAAAAACCGAAAGACGTCTTGGGAGCTATGGGAGTGGAACACGCAATACGCTGGAAGAAATTAATGTAGTCAAATATGTCGAGGACGAGGCAATCAGCCGGTATGTGTCCGAAATTTGGTGGTTTGACCCAGCTCAATCGCGCATCGTAACGGGATCACTGAAAGACAATAGCTCAGCCCAAATATGCCATGGCCCCTTTAGACGTATTATCAATCAAAATATTCAAGAGCAAGGCTTTTTTTACATGGGTGCCAAAGATGGCCGCTGGGAAACCTATGGGCCAGATGGCGAATTAATCAACAAGCAATATTTTAGCCGAGGCTTCCCGGTCGAGTCGAAAATTAGCTTTTACGATTCCGAACAAAAAAAGATTCAAGAAATAACTCCCGTCGTTTTCGGCAAGATTCGCGGACAATACCGGGCATTTTATCCAAGTGGAAATGTGAAGGAAGAGGGGATGTTAGACGACAGCGTTCGCGTGGGTCGCTGGCGCGAATATTACGAATTTGGGAATGGCGGGCGCTTGAAGAAAGAATGGCGTTATGGAAAAGACAAATTCGATACTCAAGAACCTGAATTAATTCAGGAAAGGGATCCACAGGGGAAAATTATATTCCAACAAAAAGCTACCTTAGATTAATGATAAGGCTGATCATCATTTTTTGGAATGTGTTATTTAGCGTAGCACCATCATCTCAACCGGAAAGTCAATGCTTGAATCCTTTACATGGATATCATATGCAGGCTAAATCAGTGGATACTCATCAACATGTATTTACCCTGATAATAAACGAAATAAGCAGCGATTCAGATGATTCGGATGATTCAGAGGATAACGATGACAACACAGATGAGACGGCTTACATTCATAAAGTCTTAGTTAATAGTGAATTAGTAGACCTACAGCGAAAACAAAAATCTGTTTTCGAATATTTAGGACGCTTGTCCCAAGCACACATAAACCCAATAATTACCCCTCCCGACAGCCATACAAGGAACCTGTTCATTGCTTAACACTATATAAATAACCCTTGTATGAATTATCAAACGTATTTTAAATCTCTGTTGGACGGAGATTGGAAATCGGGCATAGCCGTATTTCTAGTCGCCTTGCCACTTTGCCTCGGGATTGCACTCGCCTCAGGAGCTCCGTTATTAGCAGGTCTCGTAGCAGGTATCATTGGTGGCACGATTGTCTCTTTACTCTCTGGATCAGAACTATCTGTAAGTGGTCCGGCCGCTGGCTTAACGATCATCGTGGCGACCGCCATTTCTGAGCTTGGAAGCTTTGCTGGATTCTTAATCGCAGTCATTTTAGCTGGTATTATCCAAATAGGCCTTGGTCTTCTAAAATTGGGCAAAATTGGGGGATTCTTCCCATCCTCGGTCATACGTGGCATGTTGGTAGCCATCGGTATTGTCATCATTCTAAAGCAAATCCCCCATGCCTTTGGAGATGATTTAGACTTCTTTGGGGAATTTGAATTTTCACAAATTGCGGATGGGCAGAATACCTTTACTGAATTACTCAATTCGTTGGCTGATATAAAACCAGGCGCTTTTGTGATTGCGCTCACTGGACTTATTACCCTATTCAGTTGGACTGCTGCTGCACAAAAAATACGATGGATGCAGGCAATGCCTGCTTCACTCATTGTCGTTATCTTAGGCATCGTACTAAACTTTGGCTTTCAAACATTCCTCCCTACCTG
This sequence comes from Bacteroidota bacterium, assembly GCA_039798865.1. Lineage (GTDB taxonomy): Bacteria > Bacteroidota > Bacteroidia > Cytophagales > Spirosomataceae > Aquirufa. The sequence goes on along the minus strand of JBDKFF010000294.1, from coordinate 1,984 downwards.
GTACTTGGGGAACTCATCAGATCACATGGTTAATCTCCCACTATTCAATTCCATGGGGGAAATCATTGCTGGCTTGGCGAGCCCAGATTGGACCTATTTAACAAATCCAAAAGTTTATAGCATTGCCTTTACATTGGCGATTGTCGCCTCCCTTGAAAGCCTTTTATCGCTAGAAGCTACCGAAGCCCTCGATCCTCAAAAAAGAATTGCCTCACCTGACCGTGAATTGATCGCGCAGGGGATAGGGAATTTAAGTAGTGGGTTAATGGGCGGCCTGCCCATAACCTCGGTAATCGTGCGATCATCCACCAACATTTACGCGGGTGGTAAAACGCGTATGTCCGGATTTGTTCATGGAATACTATTATTGGCCGCGGTAATTGCCCTTCCCAGTTATTTAAATCATATCCCATTAGCCTGCCTTGCGAGTATTCTACTCTATACGGGTTATAAATTAGCCCATCCCAAAGAATTCAAAAAGGTGATTTCCGAAGGATGGAAACAATGGGTGCCTTTTTTAATTACCATCGCAGTCGTAGTGGGCGTCGATTTGCTTTGGGGAATATTTGTAGGAACAATCATTGGCCTAATCTTCGTAATTATCACCAATTATTCCTCTGTATTCTCGGTATTTGTTGTTGGAAACGAAGTGCTCATCAAGTTTCAAAAAGATGTGACTTTTTTACACAAAATGGCAATTAAGGAAGCCCTTCGAAAGATAAACAAAGGTTCAGATGTTTACATCGACATTTCTAAGGTTCATTTCATGGACCATGATATCAATCTATTACTTCAAGAATTCATTGCAACAGCACATGAGCGTGGCATCGAAGCCGAGTTAAAAAAGAGATAAATTATGAAGGAGTACAAGAAATTATTACTAAGCAATAAAGCCTGGGCGAGCGAGCGTTTAGAACTTGACGCCAGCTATTTTGACAACTTATCCAAAGAACAAAATCCATTATTCCTTTGGATTGGTTGTGCCGACAGTCGGGTACCCGCAGAAGAAATCACGCATGCCGATCCCGGAGATATCTTCGTGCATCGAAATGTGGCAAACATGGTCGTACATACCGACATTAATTTATTGTCGGTTCTCCAATATGCCGTCGAGGTTTTGGAAGTAAAACACATCATTGTTTGTGGGCATTATAATTGCGGGGGAGTTAAGGCCGCCATGTCAAATCATGACTTTGGCTTAATCAACAAATGGTTACGTAATATTAAAGAAGTCTATGAGAAACACTATCAAGAGCTTCAAGCCATCGACGACGAACAATTACGATTTAATAAATTAGTTGAATTCAATGTAGCCGAACAGATTCAAAATCTGGCAAAAACGACCATTGTGCAAAAAGCATGGTCGACACGAAACTTTCCCCATTTGCATGGATGGGTGTTCGACATCCATCACGGAGAAATAAAAGAAGTATTGAATATTAATGCTGGGGAATGGAAAAGTGACGTATTTAAATACGAATTTTAATTCCCCTCACTAAGCTTTGGCAATCCTTCTCATTGGTTTGCCAAAGCTTACGTGGAAGCGCGAGAAACTCGCTCAATTAACTTATAAATTCGTCTTGATTTTTAACTCATCCAATTGCGCCTGCGCTAGTGGAGATGGAGAATCAATCATCACATCACGACCCGCATTGTTTTTCGGGAAGGCAATGTAATCACGAATCGATTCCGTTCCTCCGAACAGCGAACAAAGTCGGTCGAAACCAAAGGCCAATCCACCATGTGGCGGCGCACCGTATTCAAATGCGTCCAACAAGAAGCCAAATTGCGCTTTCGCCTCCTCCTCACTAAAGCCTAATACCTCGAACATTTTCGATTGTAAATCCTTTTGGAAAATACGAATGGAACCTCAGCCCACTTCGACACCGTTCACGACTAGATCGTAAGCATTTGCACGAACCTTTCCGAATTCACCCGCTTCCATCAATGGAATATCCTCTGGTTTTGGACTCGTAAAGGGATG
>JBDKFF010000293.1:0-3405 GCA_039798865.1 Bacteroidota bacterium | reverse complement strand
TGCCGAATATGCCTTGACCTTTAAGAAATCTTTCGCGAAGAAAGGGAAAGAGTTTTCGGCCGACCTACGTTATTTGGACTATTGGGAACAATCCGATCAGATTTACACGCAGACAAGTAAGTTTGGCGATGGAAGTCCGTACCCAGCAAATTCCCTTGTTCAAAAAGCCTTAAATGATGAATACGAGCGTCAATGGATTCTGCAAGCTGATTACACCAATCCGCTAGGAAAAGACGGTAAAGTTGAAATGGGATTGCGGACGAGTTTCCGGGATATGATCAACGACTACATTGTGACCCAGCAGCAAGCCAATGGCAGCTTCGCGGTGATTCCCGGTTTGCAAAACCTCTTTGATTACCAAGAAAACATCTCGGCAGCCTATGTAATTTTGGGAAATAAGCAGCATAAATTCTCTTACCAATTTGGTCTACGGGGGGAAGTTACCGACATCCAAACTGAATTGAAACAAACCCAAGAAAAGAACCCACGGAACTATGCGAACTTGTTTCCCAGCGCGCATTTTACCTATGCGATGAATCCAAATAGTTCCTTTCAATTGGGCTATTCGAGACGGGTCCGTCGGCCAACTTACAATGAATTGAGTCCATTTGTAACTTTCTCAGACAACCGCAATTTCTTCTCGGGTAACCCGAATCTGAACCCGGAATTCACCAATTCCTTCGATTTAGGACATTTAAAGTATTTTGATGCGGGGAGTTTAAGTTCATCGGTTTATTACCGCTATACGACTGGGAAAATCGATCAAATTCGGACGGTGGATGCCCAGGGTTTCTCGAAGAGTATGCCATTAAACTTTGCGGACCAACAATCCATGGGAATCGAATTAACGAGTTCGTTCAATGTATCCAAGGCCTATAAGGCAGATTTGAGTTTGAATGCATTCCGAGCGAAGATTGATGCCACGAACGTTGATGCGAATTATTTAGTGGACACCTATTCGTGGTTCATGCGACATACCTCACGTATTAAATTGGGTGGGGGTATCGATGCGCAAGTACGAGCAAATTACGAAGCTCCACAAAAAACAGCCCAAGGAACGCGTGGACACATTGCTTGGATGGACTTATCGGCAACGAAAGATATCCTACAAGGAAAGGGGACATTGAGTTTGAATGTACTCGATCTATTCAACTCGCGCATTATGCGGACGGAAACATTTGGCGGAACTTTTTACACAAACCGGGAAATGCAGGGCAGATTAAGACAAATAAATATTACTTTTAACTACCGATTAAATACCACCAAGCAAGCCGCCAAACAGCGACGAAGCATGATGGACGAAGAGAATTAAGCGTAAACCTATGAAACAAAGAATTTTACTAGCCGCCGGTCTCATGCAGATTTTGGCGTTTGGCTGTACGAGCTCACAAGAAAAATCCGTGTATCAGGTCATTTTTGAGGACCAAGATCAAATCGCAGAACGAGCCAAAGCTTCAAAAGAAAAACTCCCGATCAAAATAACGGAGGGCATGGAGATTACCCGTTGGGCCTCCGACAGCCTTGCGCCCGACCCTGTGGCCATCGACATCGATGATCAAGGAGCGGTCTATTTGAATTCAACAAACCGTGGAAAGGTATCCGAATTCGATATTCGGGGCCACCGGGATTGGATGACCGAATCCATTGGATTCCAAACGGTCGAGGACCGTAAGGCATTCTTGCATCGCACCTTTGCACCCGAAAATTCAGAAAAGAATTCTTGGTTACCAGATTTGAATGGGGATGGAATACACGATTGGCATGATTTAACGATTGAGAAGGATGAAATCTGGAAAATTGAGGATAAAAATGGGGATGGATATGCCGATCAAAGTACACGTATCTTAAACCAATTCAACCAAGAGGTAACCGATGTAGCTGGTGGTTTATTGGTTCGTAAAAAAGATGCTTTCGTGGCGATTGGACCTGATTTATGGCGTTTAGACAATACGAATAAGAAAGGACTTTGGACAAATGCTAAATCCATCGCGACCGGTTTTGCGGTACATATTGGCTTCGGGGGACATGGTATGTCCTCGGTGCTTGAGGGACCGGATGGAAAGATTTATTGGCAAATCGGGGATATCGGAGCAAATATTACCACGGTAGATGGACGTAACTTACCGAATCCCAATTCCGGCGTTTTAGTGCGCTCAAACCCCGATGGAACGGATTTAGAAATTGTGGCATCAGGAATCCGAAATACACACGAATTTGTGTTTGATCATTATGGAAACATCATATCCTCGGATAACGATGGAGATCATCCAGGTGAAAGTGAGCGTTTAGTACACATTGTGGAAGGAGCGGATATTGGATGGCGGTCCAACTGGCAATATGGAAAGTATACGGATCCCAAAAACAACCTGTATAAGGTTTGGATGGACGAGAAATTGTATTTACCGCGCTGGGAAGGGCAAGCAGCCTACATCATTCCACCGATTCGCAATTACCATAATGGACCGACGGGTATGGTATTTAATCCGGGAACGGCATTGGGTAAAAAGTGGCAGAACAAGTTTTTCTTGGTGGAATTCGTAGGGAATGCGAATAACTCACACATTTGGGCATTTGACCTCAAGCCGAAAGGGGCATCCTTTGACTTCCAATCAGAAGTGGATGTGGTGCGTGGAATTTTACCAACGGGTATTCGTTTTGGTCCGGAAGGAGCACTTTATGCGGCGGATTGGGTAAATGGTTGGGATGCGAAAAACTATGGCCGTGTATGGAAACTCGATGTTACATCCAAGGAAAATGACATGGCGGCAGAACGCCAAAAGACGAAGGAATACATTCAAATTGATTATTCCAAAGCACCTTTGAGTCAATTAAGCGAGTTACTTTATTACGGTGATATGCGTGTGCGTCAAAAGGCACAATTTGAATTAGTGGAGCGTGGAGATTCTAATGCCTTTGAGCAAGCCATTAATCAAAAGGAAAACCAATTAGCTCGTGTGCATGGAATTTGGGGCATCGGCCAATTGGCGAGAAAAACACCAGCATTCGCAGATAAATTGATAGGCCTCATCCAAGATGCAGATCCAGAAATTCAAGCGCAGGCAATTAAAACCTTAGGGGATAATAAATACAAGAATGCAGCGAAAGCGATCATTCCAAGCTTAGCGTCATCATCGGCGCGTGTTCAATTCTTCGCGGCACAAGCTTTGGGACGAATGGAAGAGGCTGAAGCCGTTAAGCCCTTGTTGAAATTGGTGGAAATGAACCGTGATCAAGACGTTTATATACGCCATGCGGCGGTATTAGCCTTGAGTCGGATCGGCCAGGTAGAACCAATTGTTGCTTTGGCGACGTCATCGAATCGCTCCTTGCGCATAGCGGCGGTATTGGTGTTACGTCGTTTGAAGAATCCAGCAGTTGAACAATTCTTGTATGATTCGGATGAAT
>JBDKFF010000292.1:0-2553 GCA_039798865.1 Bacteroidota bacterium | reverse complement strand
ATCCTTGGCAATAAAAATAGCAAGAACCGACTTCTTCCAAAAGGATGAAATCGGTTCCGGATTAGATGCCATTCCCTCATCACATAAAACGGACCTGGGAATTCAATTGGTATATAGCCCTTAAACGATGGCTTGACGAACTTTCAAAAGTTTTTCCAATAAACCCTCCAATTGATCCAGAGGAAGCATATTGGCACCGTCTGACTTAGCTATCGAAGGATTCGGATGCGTTTCTATGAATAAGCCATCGGCACCTACGGCGATGGCAGCTTTCGCTATGGTCTCAATTAAAGCAGGTTGGCCACCGGTCACCCCACTCCCCTGATTTGGGCGCTGCAGCGAATGGGTACAATCCATGATCACAGGCACACCAAAATTGGACATCTCTGGCAAATTACGGTAGTCGACCACCAAATCCCCATACCCAAAGGAATTACCACGATCTGTCAAATAAACCTGTGCTTGTGGATTTTCATGTAAGACCTTTTCCACAGCAAATTTCATCGAGGCGCCCGACATGAATTGGCCCTTTTTAATATTAACTGCTTTACCTGTTTGTGCCGCAGCTGCGAGCAAGTCGGTCTGCCGACATAAAAACGCCGGAATTTGTAGGACATCCACATAGGCAGCTGCCATCGCCGCCTCTGAACTTTCATGAATATCCGTAACAGTAGGCAAGTCATAATGCGCACCTACCTCTTTTAAAATCTCAAGCGCCTTTATATCCCCAATTCCCGTAAAGGAATCGATTTTTGTGCGGTTGGCCTTGCGATAAGAACCTTTGAAAATATAGGGAATCCCCATCGATTTGGTAATACCATCAATCCTTTCAGCAATCTCAAAAGCAAGATCCCTACTTTCAATGGCACAACTTCCGGCCATCAAAAAGAATGGCCCATTTCCTAAATTTTCTAATGAGGGTAACTGCATGTTATAATATATTTACTTCGGTCTCTAAAGCGACACCAAATTTGTCTAAAATCGATTTTTTAATTTGCTCCGAAAGCGATTTAACCTCGCTCCCCTTTGCCTTTCCGTAGTTCACCAAAACCAAAGCCTGTTTGGCATGAACGCCCGCATCGCCGGCACGATAACCTTTCCAACCGGCCTGTTCAATTAACCAACCCGCGGGGAATTTAACATCCGAACTTCCTTCCACTGCATAATGCGGGATACCCGGATATGATGTAATTAAACGTTCGGCTTCAGCGGCTGAAACCGTTGGATTCTTAAAGAAACTACCCGAATTACCAATCTCTTTCGGATCTGGCAACTTACTCTGCCGAATTTCAATCACCGCATCCGCAACGTTCTTGATACTTGGGTGGCTTATTCCCTTTTCGCTTAGAACGGTTTGAATAGCCCCATATGAAGTCTGTGGATTAGCCTTTTTGTTTAATCGGAAACACACGGAAGCAATCAGGTAATTTCCTTTTCCAGCATGCTTAAAATAGCTTTCACGATAACCAAATGCACAGCGAAGCGTATCGAAACGTTCAACTTCCAAGGTTCTTAAGTTCAATGCATCCAAATGATCAAACGTATCTTTAATCTCGACTCCATAGGCACCAATGTTTTGCATCGGTGCGGCTCCAACCGTCCCCGGAATCAAAGACATATTTTCGATTCCAGCCCAATGATGATCCACCGCATAACATACGAAATCATGCCAAACCACACCGGCACCCGCTTTCACCCAAACATATTCTGCATTCTCATCAATCACCTCAATGCCCGACATTTGAATTTTTACCACGAGCGCATCAATGTTTTGGGTCAATAATAAATTACTCCCTCCACCTAAAAACAAATGCTTAACATGCGCATATTGTCCATCTTGAACGAGTTGGATATATTCCTGCAAATGATTGATTTCCACAAAATATCGCGCTGACACATCGATACCAAAGGTATTATAGGGTAGCATGGAAACATTTTCACGAACGCGTGGAGCCGATTTAGCAAAGGGCATATTAAGTCAATTTAGTCGATAAAAACTCTTGCAGCGAAGGAACGTCATTCGTCAATAAATTCTGATTACTTCCCTCCCAAACCTTCTTACCGTCTTTTAAAAATATAATGTATTCGCCCATACGCATCACCGAATTCATGTCATGGGATATCACAATGGTCGTGATATTAAACTCTTTTGTGATTTCTTGAATCAGCAAATCAATTTTAACAGCTGTCAACGGATCAAGCCCTGAATTGGGTTCATCGCAGTACAAATACTTCGGATTCATCACAATTGCTCTCGCAATACCTACACGCTTTTTCATCCCTCCGGAAATATCAGATGGCATCTGATTGGCAGCAGCCTCCAAACCCACACGCTGAAGACAAAGCATCGCACGCGCATTTTTTTCTTCGACGGTCTGCGAAGTCAAGGTATCCAACGGAAAACGTACATTTTCCAAAACCGTCTTGGAATCGAATAAGGCTCCTCCTTGAAAGAGAACACCCATTTCCCGACGAATCGCTTTGACCGTATCTTGGTCGGCCTGTAAAAAATCCCGACCGTTATACAAGACCTCTCCGGCTTCAGGCTTTAAA
>JBDKFF010000291.1:0-3283 GCA_039798865.1 Bacteroidota bacterium | reverse complement strand
CCCCACCTACGGCGGCAGTGGTGTTGTCGCTACGGAGCTTGGTAAAGCCTTAGCATCTGTGGGTCATCAGGTACATTTTATTACCTATACCCAACCTCCTCGTCTTGATTTCTTTAGTGAGAACATCTTTTACCACGAGGTCTCTGTTGCGTCTTATCCCTTATTTGAATATTTGCCCTATGAATCTGCATTGGCCAGCAAAATGGTCGATGTTACGGTGAATGAGCAATTGGATTTGATTCATGTGCACTATGCGATTCCGCATGCGTCGGCTGCCTATTTGGCCAAGCAGATCTTAAAATACAAGGGAATTCATGTGCCCGTAATTACCACTTTGCATGGTACGGATATTACCTTGGTAGGCCGAGATCCATCTTTTGAACCTGTCGTTACATTCTCGATCAATGAATCGGATGGGGTGACAGCGGTTTCAGAAAGTTTGCGCGAGGATACCTATTCGTCTTTTGAAATATTAAGTAACATTGAAGTTATTCCAAATTTTATCGATTTAGGTCGATTCCAGAAACAACCGAAGGAGCATTTTAAAATGGCTATTTGTCCCAATGGGGAGAAGCTGCTCATGCATACCTCGAATTTCCGTAAGGTGAAGCGTATTGAAGATATCATTCAAGTCTTTGCTAAGGTACAAAAACAGATTCCGTCCAAATTATTGTTAGTGGGGGATGGCCCGGAACGTTCAGGCATTGAAGCCCTTTGTCGAGATTTGGGCGTAGCTTCGGATGTTCGTTTCTTAGGCAAACTGGATACGATTGAGGAGGCCTTGTCATTGGCCGATTTATTCTTTTTAACCTCGGAAAAAGAGAGTTTTGGTTTGGCTGCTTTGGAGGCGATGGCCTGTGAAGTACCTGTCATTTCTTCAAATGCGGGGGGAATTCCGGAGGTAAATATTCACGGTGAGACCGGATTCGTCAGCGAGATTGGTGACATCGATGACATGGTTGCTAATACCATCAAGATTTTACAAGACGAGGACTTGCATACACAGATGAAGGCGAATGCCTTAGCGCGTGCCAAAGAATTCTCTTTGGAGAAAATCCTTCCGATGTATGAGCGTTACTATGAGAAAATCGTAGGTCAAAGTTGGCGCTTCCCCGCTCAAAAATTTAGCGATTCGGAATAAGCGAAACAGCGCTTGTATCTTTTGATTCGTTTAATAATTCACGGATTGATTTATTGTAAATCGGATGATTCAAATCGGCCGCGATTTCATGTAATGGAATCAGAATGAATTTGCGATCTTGAATATGTGGGTGGGGAATTTGTAAGTCACTTTCCTGAATCAATTCTTGGTCGATAAATAAAATATCTAAATCCAAAGTCCGCGGCCCCCAAGTGACTTGGCGCTCTCTCCCTAGGGCTTTCTCAATGGCTTGAATTTCAGCAAGAATTTCATTGGGCGTTAAGGAGCTTTCCAGTAAAACGACTTGATTTAGGAAATCAGCTTGGTCGGTTAATCCCCAGGCAGCTGTTTGGTAGAGGCTGGACTTTTGAAGGATGGGCCCAACTTTATTTTCAATCATCGGATAAGTCCGCTCAAATATTTCCTGAGTATTTCCTAGATTGCCTCCTAATGAGAGGAAAACGTGCTTCATGGGGTCGTTTTAATTTCAAACAAACTTACAAAATTCTTTCCTATGCCGAGTCCATCTGACTTAAAACCAGGTGTATTGTTGATTTCTGAACCCTTCTTGGAGGATCCCTCTTTTAAGCGTTCAGTCATTCTGCTTTGTGAGCATACGAGTTCGCATTCGTTCGGTTTAGTGCTTACACAGCCCCAAGAGGTTATTTTGGATTCCATTATGGATGCAAAAATCATGGGGGAGATTCCACTTTTTGCAGGAGGTCCTGTGGATCCTACGATTTTGCAATTCGTACATCGTCGGCCCGATTTAATCCAAGGCGGACAGGAAATCGCTCCGGGGATCTTTTGGGCTGGGGATTTCGAGCAAGCCATTGAGGCTGTTATCGACGGAACGATTTCTTTTCAAGAAATTAAGTTTTTTATTGGTTATTCAGGCTGGTCGGCCGGCCAACTCGAGCGGGAATTAAAATCAGATTCTTGGATTATCTCTCAAGCACGTGTCTCGGATGTGTTTGAAGAGTCGCCTGAAAAATTGTGGCGTTCAGTACTTTATCAGAAAGGTGGTAATTATCGCGTTTTATCTACGTATCCGGACGATCCAAACTTGAATTAAAAGCTGCATTTAGCTAATTCTAGCCCAGTTCGTCGTGTCTTTGCGCTGTTGCATGACTTGTTCGCGGATCATCAAGTGACGATCAAGGGCTAAATGGGGATCCTCCTCCAAGATTCTAATCGCTGTTTCACGAGCTACTTTTAATATTTCCCCGTCTTTAGCTAAATCCGCAATCATGAGATCAATGGCTCCACTTTGACGCGTCCCCCCGATGTCCCCCGGACCGCGTAATTGTAGGTCGACTTCCGCGATTTCAAAACCATTATTTGTTTGGACCATGGTTTCGATACGTTTTTTGGTGTCGGCACTTAGTTTATAGTCGGTCATGAGTATGCAATAACTTTGCTCGGCTCCCCGACCGACCCGACCGCGAAGCTGATGTAATTGTGAAAGTCCAAAACGTTCGGCACTTTCGATAATCATGATGGAGGCGTTAGGGACATTGACACCTACCTCAATCACCGTGGTAGCCACCATGATTTTCGTTTCATTCGCCACAAATCGAGCCATCTCGATATCTTTATCTGCGGGTTTCATCTTGCCATGCAAGATACCCAATGGGACCTCTGGGAATGCCCGAGAGATACTTTCGTAGCCATCCATCAAATCCTTGAAGTCCATTTTTTCGGACTCTTCGATTAAAGGATAAACAATGTAGACTTGACGGCCTTTGGATAATTCATTTTGGATAAATGCAAAAACCTGTAAGCGATGGCTGTCATAGCGATGCGTCGTTTGAATGGGCTTACGACCCACCGGAAGTTCATCAATCACGGACACGTCCAGGTCACCATAAAGTGTCATGGCAAGGGTCCGAGGAATGGGCGTGGCGGTCATGACCAACACGTGTGGATGAATTTCTTTGTTCTTATCCCAAAGTTTCGCTCGTTGAGCGACACCAAAGCGATGCTGCTCATCGATGATACATAGCCCTAGGTTATTAAATTTTACGACGTCTTCAAAAATGGCATGGGTCCCTACGAGAATCTTCAATTCTCCAGAGGCCAAGTCCTCAAGCAATCCAACGCGGTCTTTTTTCTTAACAGATCCGGTTAGTTTGGCGATGC
>JBDKFF010000290.1:0-4359 GCA_039798865.1 Bacteroidota bacterium | reverse complement strand
TCCTTCTTGATATAAGCCTGTGTAATCTTACTGATCTCGGGGTATTTTTCCGCATCGATTCCCGCAAAGAAGCGAATCACCTGATACAAAATATCCAAACCACGATGCCAATCGCGCCATTCTTCCGGGGCTAAATAATGCCCATCTAATGTTAAGGGCGCAAACCAAGGACGGAGATCAAAATAATCTTGTTGGGGCCATTCCCCACCATGCTCCGCCATGATTTGTTTCATCTCATGCACCTGTTCTACCCATTGCTTGACTACCGGGAAACGGGTAGAGAATTTCATTTTAGCGGCATATTCCGCCCCCATCGGGCTTAAGCATGCTTCTTGGATATGCTCCTTAATCTGATGGAAGCCTAGTTTTTCAGCGATGTTTTCCGGGTAATTCATAGCTGATAATGGGCTTTAATTTTATCAATAAGTGCTTCATTGATTTTCCAATAACTCTCGGTCGTCCAACCCGCCACATGTGGGCTGAATAGGGTAGAAGGGTGAGAGGCGATTAGGTCGAAAAGTTTTTTCTCGACGCCCGACCAAGTGCTTAATTTTTCATTGGGCAGTACATCCAAAGCCAGACCTCTTAATTTTCCTGTGGATAATCCTTTGGCTAATGCATCCAAAGAACAAATCGAACCGCGGGACGAATTAATCAAAACGATGGGTTTGGCGAATTGGGCCAAAAAACGTTCGTTAACTAGCTCTTTTGTCTCGTCGGTCAAGGGTATATGTAAACTTAATATATCGGCTTCTTCAAATATGTGTTCCATACTGCTCGTACAAGGCGCATATTTATCATAGGCAAGAATATTCATATCGAAACCTTGCAATTTCTTAGCAAGACTTTGGCCCATGTTTCCATAGCCTATGATCCCTACTGTCTTCCCTTGTAATTCCCAACCCCGATTTCCCTCTCGATTCCAAATCCCTGCACGGACCTCCACGTCTGCTTTATTGATCTTGCGAGCTATTGTGATTAATTGACCAATCACATGTTCTGCCACCGCATCACGATTGCCCTCATTGGCACTGAATACGGCAATTTGATTCGCCTGGCAGTATTCGAGGTCGATTAAATCGAGACCCGCACCTGCTCGAGCAATAAACTCTAAACTGGTGTTTGCTAATTCCTTGGCACCTAAGGGCATTTTGGAACGAAGCACCAATCCCTGATAGCCGGCGAGTGATACATCCTTTGGATGAATCGCCGATTGCTCATCAACCTCAAAACCGAGGGAACGTAATTCCTTGGCTAGCGAGGGATGAACTTCATCAATGATCAGGACTTTTTTCGCCATGGATTAAACGTGCATGCGGTTTTTGACCAAATCGATCGCTAAGAAGAAGGCGTGCAAGAATGAACTTGGATCTGCAACATTTTTACCTGCGATATCATAGGCTGTTCCATGGTCCGGTGAAGTCCGAATGATCGGAAGTCCAGCCGTGAAATTAACCCCTGTTTCGAAGGCGATGTATTTGAATGGAATCAAGCCTTGGTCATGGTACATGCCCAAAACGCCGTCAAACTCTTTGAATTGTGCCTTGCCGAAGAATCCATCAGCCGGATAAGGTCCGAAAACCAAAATGCCTTTTTTACGGTATTCCTCGATCACCGGTTGGATGATTTCCAATTCCTCCTGTCCCAACAACCCCGCCTCACCCGCGTGTGGGTTGAGTCCCAAAACGGCAAGTTTCGGTTTCTCGATGGCAAAATCTTCCTTCAAACTCTGTAAGAAGACATCGATTTTATTCTTAATCAGTTCTTTCGTAAGGGCTTTGCTCACCTCTTGCAAAGGTAAATGACCGGTTGCTACGCCCATGCGGAAGCCTTCGCTGACCATCATCATGAGTGAATTTTTGGCCTCAAAACGTTCCGTTAAATATTCGGTATGTCCCGGGAATTTGAATTCCTCGGATTGTATATTGTGCTTATTGATGGGCGCAGTAACAAGCGCGGCTAATAGTCCTTTGTCTAAATCCTGTGCCGCCCGATCCAAGCAAGCAAAAGCGGCTTTCCCTGCTTCAGGGGTTATTTTACCAGGTTCTATGATGATGTTTGTGTCGTCCCAGCAGGATATAAGGGAAGTATGTCCTTCGGTTGCGTCTTCGATTTTGGCAATTGTTTTCACCGACCACTCTTGCAATTCCAATTGCTTGCGGTAAAACTGAATGACCTGTTGAGAGCCATAGATGACTGGCGTACACCATTTTAAGATGCGCTGGCTGCCCAAGGCTTTTAAAATTACTTCCGGCCCAATGCCGTTGTAGTCTCCAAGGGTAATGCCAATAAATGGTTTTGATCCGCTCATATAAAATGGGTAAAATTTGGGATTGCAAGTTAAGAAATTTCACAGGAAGGCGTGCGATATTTTTTTAACCGAAGTGATTTTGGTAACGAACCCAATAATAATTGTAAATTTTCAAGTTTCGCCAAATAAAATAGCTGTTGTCACACGTTAATACCAATTAATTTATCATTTTTGTTATGATGCACTAAAATTATTCGCATGCCAAAATCATACGTTAAGAAAATCTCGAGTCTTCTCATCGCGAACCGCGGTGAAATTGCCATCCGTATCATGCGTGCCGCTTCTGAACTTGGTATCAGAACAGTAGCCGTTTATACTTTTGAGGATCGCTACTCCTTACACCGATATAAAGCGGATGAAGCTTATCAAATCGGAAAAGACAATGAGCCTTTGAAACCCTATTTGGATATCGAAGGACTTATCGCTTTGTGTAAGTCTAAGAAGATTGAGGCTATCCATCCAGGTTATGGTTTCTTATCCGAAAATGTAGGTTTGGCACGACGTTGTCGGGAAGAAGGCATCGTATTCGTGGGACCATCTCCGGAGGCTATGGATGCCTTAGGCGATAAGGTTGCTGCGAAAGTTGCTGCCTTGAAAGCGAATGTTCCGATGATTCAGGATTCAAAAGGCGATATGTCGATTTTTGAAAATGCCTTGTCGGAAGCTCGTCGCATCACATTCCCTGTCATGGTGAAAGCGGCTGCTGGTGGTGGAGGACGTGGAATGCGTGTCGTACGGACGGAAGAGGAGTTGGAAAAAGCGCATTCAGAAGCCAAGAATGAGGCGAAAAATGCGTTTGGAGATGACACACTCTTTATCGAGAAATTCATTGATGATCCTAAGCACATTGAGGTTCAGTTATTAGGTGACCAACATGGTAATTTGGTGCATTTATACGAAAGGGATTGTTCCGTTCAACGCCGTTTTCAAAAGGTTGTTGAGGTGGCGCCCTCTTTTGGTCTTAAAGAAGAAACCAAGCAAAAATTATATGCTTATGCTTTATCGATTGGTAAGGCGGTAAATTATTACAATGCGGGGACGGTGGAGTTCTTGGTCGACAAGGACGAAAACATTTACTTCATTGAGGTAAATCCACGTATTCAGGTAGAGCACACGATTACAGAAGAAGTTACGGGCATTGATATCGTGCGTACGCAGATTTTAGTGGCCCAAAATTATAAGTTGTCGGATCCTGGAATCTTTATTCAAAACCAGGAGGATATTCCGTTAAAAGGTTTTGCGATCCAGTGTCGGATTACCACGGAGGATCCATCCAATGGCTTTAAGCCAGATTTTGGAACAATTATTGCTTACCGTAATGCGGCAGGTTTTGGTATTCGTTTGGATGAGGGTTCTTCTTATCCAGGGGTGAAGATTTCACCGTATTTCGATTCGATGTTGGTGAAGGTATCTGCCAAAGGTCGTACACTTCGCGGTGCATCGGAGCGTTTGAATCGAGCTTTGTCGGAGTTCCGTATTCGTGGGGTAAAGACAAACATTCCATTCTTGCGCAATGTGATTACCCATCCCGTTTTTCAAGAGGGTAAATGTACGGTTCCATTTATTGCGAATCATCCGGAGTTATTTAACATTAAGCCGACGCGCGATCGATCGACGAAGGCCTTACGTTATTTGGGCGAAGTAATTGTGAATGGAAATCCAGATGTCAAGGTGAAGCCATCGGCTCCTTTCCGTCCAGCAATTATTCCATCGGTAGACGAATTTGCGGAATTCCCACGCGGGCACAAGCAATTGTTGACGGAATTGGGACCTGAGCGATTTGCGAAGCATATTCGCGATTCGAAGCAAGTCTTGTTCACGGATACGACTTTCCGGGATGGGCACCAATCGCTCTTGGCGACACGGGTACGGACGCAAGATATGGTGGCCGTGGCATCAGGTTTTGCAAAGACTTTCCCGAATTTATTCTCGATGGAGGTTTGGGGTGGAGCTACTTTTGACGTAGCGATGCGTTTCTTGCATGAATCCCCTTGGAAGCGTTTAGAGGCATTCCGCGAGGCGATGCCCAATATGCTTTTGCAGATGTT
>JBDKFF010000289.1:0-4916 GCA_039798865.1 Bacteroidota bacterium | reverse complement strand
ACCGTGCAAAAAATTATCAATAGCGCATGAATAGTTGATACTAAATCATCCGAGATTTGTCTTATCAAAACCTTATCACTTATGCAAAACGAAACCATGATCCCGAACAATGCGCATTACGACATTCCGGGAAACCCATCGACAGCCAAAAGCAGCCAATTATCGCTCAATAATCGCTTGAACGGAGAAGCCCTTCGCGTCTTGAGCGAGGAGGATTGGGCATTTTGGAAACACAATGGCTATGTTGTGATCAAGCAGGCTGTTCCAAGAGAACAGGCGTTAGCGACTGCGCAATTCCTGTGGGAGTTCGAGGAAAAAGATCCGAATGATCCCACGACCTGGTATGCTCCTCCCCGCGCGGAGATGAAAATGAAGGAATTGGCGAATACGGGCATGGTGGAATGTTATAATAACCAGCACCTTTGGAACAACCGACAAATGCAACGGGTCTATGATGCCTTTGTCGATATCTGGGGAACCGAGAAATTGTGGGTGACGATTGATCGGGCCAACTTGAATTTCCCGATCCGCCCCGGCCACGAATACAAAGCCTTCATTCACTGGGATTATGATCCGGAAACGAAACCCGTGCAGGTGCAAGGCGTTTTGGCCTTAGCCGACCAGCTCGACGAAAACATGGGCGGATTCCAATGCATCCCGGAACTTTTCCGCGATTACGATACCTGGAAACTAACCCAACCCGAAGACCGCAATCGTTTCCTTCCTGACACAACTGGCTTTACACCGACGAAAGTAAAATTGGAGGCAGGGGATTTACTCATCTTCAACAGCCTTCAACCACACGGCATTCGCGCCAACCATAGTGATAAAGTTCGTTGCGCGCAATACATCTCCATGATGCCTGCCGAGGAAGACAACGATTCGCTTCGTGAATGGCGTGTCAATTCCTGGAAGAATCGCATCGCTCCCGAAGGCTATGCCTTTCCGGGTGATCCGCGCAACTGGGAACAAACGAAATACGAAACAGCCAAGCTCAATCCGCTGGGCGAAAAAATACTTGGATTAACGAAATGGTAAATGAAAGGCCCGGCAATTGCTGGGCCTTTTGTTTGATTTTTATAATTTATGATTTGAAAATTATATAAATAAGCGAAAAATAAAGACGAAATTTGTATTCAAACCCAATACACCTGTTTGAATGACAACAATTCGCATCGCCCTGTGCATCCTGTTATTATCTGTTGAGATGAGTTTTCTGCATGCGGAAGATTCTGCTAAAACGGATTCATTACCAACGAAAATATACCATGTATCGGGTAGCGCGCTAGTTACCAATAATGGCATTTCCTTACTTCCCATGTTTAATTTGGGGAAACCCGCTGCCATATTTGATTTATCAGTGGGTAATGAACGACTTGCATTTGAACAACAATTACGTTTTTCATTAGAGGGAAAACCTTGGTCCTTCATTTTCTGGACGCGCTACAAGGCCATAACAGCTAAACGATTTCGACTAAACATCGGAGGAAACACCTCGGTAGCCTTTCGAAATTCCTTTGTCTACGACAAAAATGGCGTGGCCAAACAGGCCTTAACCCCACAGCAATTTATCGCCACAGAAATTGTCCCCAATTATCAGCTTACAAAAAATTTCGCAGTAGGAGCCTACTACCTGGTTTCTCACGGTTTAACTGAAGGTGCCAATAAGTGGACAAACTTTATCACGTTGAATGCGACTATTACCAACATCCCTGTAGGTAAAGAGACTTTCTTGCGCATTTACCCGCAAGTTTATTTCTTGGATATTGATTACGTTGAAGGATTTTACACCACAGCAACCTTTACATTGACCAACAAAAACATCCCGTTTACGCTATCGTCAATTATCAACCGCAAATTAAAGTCAGACATCGTCAGCAAGGATTTTATTTGGAATATTCAACTTGCCTATACTTTTAATAAGCGCTTTAAACGAATTTAATCTGATGGAAAAAATCGAAAATTTGGCCGATTTTTATAAATCCAAATTCAATTGGGTGCCCGAAGACCTTGCCAAAGACTGGGGGCACTTTAATGTCTTCAAACTAGACCCATTCCTTGGGAATACCCCAAAACCCGTACCCTATCGTCGGCGTGATTTTTACAAAATAACGCTTGTAAAGGGTTGTGGTAAGATCAATTATGCCAACAAAGTTATCGAGGTTAAAGAAAATGCCATCGTCTTTTCAAATCCATTTATTCCTTACAAATGGGATTCGTTGGAACAATTAAGCACGGGATATTTTTGCATCTTTAACGACCAGTTTTTCGAAGGTTATGGAAATTTTTCGTCTTATTCCCTCTATCAACCGGACGGTTCGCCGGTCATCGAATTGAATGACTCGGGCTATCTTCAGTTCCAATTAATCTTCGAAAGGATGTTGGGCGAAATCAATTCCGAATACATCCACAAGTACGACATGCTCCGGAATTTAGCGCTCGAGATGATGCATACCGCACTCAAACTCGAACCAGCTAATTCCGCGCGTTATGCACCGGGAAATGCGAATCAAAAAATCTCCATGTTATTCCTGGAGCTTTTGGAGCGGCAATTCCCCATCGAGGGCGCACACAATAAAATCAAATTGAAGAGCCCATCTGAATTCGCAAATCAATTGGCCGTTCATGTCAATCACTTAAATCGGGCGGTAAAAGAAACAACGGGCAAGACAACTTCGCAGTTGATCGCCGAGCGAATCAGCCAAGAGGCCAAACTCATCCTATCCCATGGCGAGTGGGGAATTGCGGAAATCACGGATGCCCTGGGCTTCAACGAGATCAGCTATTTCAATCATTTTTTCAAAAAACACGTCGGCGTAAGTCCGGTGAAATACAAAAACAATATGCTACATGGAAAAGCGAAAATTAGGGACTAGTGGCTTAGAAGTCTCCGCCATGGGACTTGGTTGTATGGGTATGAGTTTCGGTTACGGCCCCAAGGCCGATGAAACCGAAATGATTAAACTCATACATGCGGCGGTTGAAAAAGGCATTACTTTTTTCGATACAGCAGAAGTTTATGGCCCCTTTATCAATGAGGAGCTTGTTGGAAAGGCCTTAGTCCCATTTAAAAATAAGGTAGTCATTGCGACTAAATTTGGCTTTCATTTAGACCCCAATCAAGGGTACAAAATGAATGGCTTGGACAGCTCTCCGGCGAATATTCGTAAGGTAGCCGAGGCGTCGTTGAAGCGTTTGAAAATCGATGCGATCGACCTGTTTTACCAGCATCGTGTCGACTTAAATATCCCGATTGAGGATGTCGCTGGAACGGTAAAAGATTTGGTGAAGGAAGGAAAAGTAAAGCACTTTGGCTTGTCGGAAGCCGGTGCGGCCAACATCCGTAAAGCGCATGCGGAAATGCCAGTCACAGCTCTACAGAGTGAGTATTCGTTGTGGACGCGTGAACCCGAACAAGTGATCCTTCCTACTTTGGAGGAATTAGGCATCGGATTTGTCCCATTTAGCCCCCTAGGTAAAGGATTTCTAACAGGCAAAATAGACGCTAACACAGATTTCCATGAAACAGATTTCCGCAGAACAGTCCCAAGATTTACGGAAGAAGCGCGTGAGCACAACCAGACCTTCGTGAAAGTGATTTCGGATATCGCACAAAATAATCAAGCTACCCCAGCACAAATTTGCTTAGCTTGGTTATTAGCCCAAAAACCTTGGATTGTACCTATTCCAGGCACTACCAAGCTAGATCGCATGCACGAAAACTTCGATGCCATTCAGCTGAAATTAAATCAAGCGGAAATCGACCACATTTCAGAAATAACGAAACAAATCGAAGTACAAGGAACCCGCTACAGCGCTGCCGCATTGGAAGCACTCGCTAAAAGTTAACCAACAAATATAATTTATAAACCCGCTTACATGTCTTCATTAAAAATCTTTGGTTTTGTCTGCTTCCTTCTTTTCAGTCAAATCTGCTATGCGGAAACAAGCGCCGACAGCACCCAGAAAGAAATGCAATTTGCCACAACGGCTTTAGTGACCAACAATGGTATTTCGGTGGTACCCATATTTACCTTGGGTAAACCCGCGACCATTATCAACTTCACCGTAGGCCGTCGCCTCACTTTTGAGCCCGAATTTCGTGTTTCCTTAGAAGGGAAACCCTGGTCCTTTATCTATTGGTTCCGCTACAAAGTAGCTAAAACCTCCAAGTATTCGCTAAACATTGGCGCTCACCCGGCCATCATTTTCAAGACCATCCCTGTGACTATTAATGGCAACGACGAAAAAATCCTACGCGCTCAACGATTCCTTGCCGCAGAAGTTTCACAAAACTTTCGTGTTAACCAACATGTCAATGTGGGTATCTATTATTTAGTTGGCGCCGGAAGCGTCGAGAATAAAACCAAGCCAACCAACCTGATAACAATCCGAGGAGGATATAACAACATCCCACTAGGGAAGGAGTTTGTAGCAGGGCTAAACACTCAGTTAATCTACCTGTTTACGAATGGGGAAGAGGGCTCCTATATGAACGGAACTGTTACTCTTGGGCACAGAAAAAGCCCCGTCACACTCTCCTATTTTTACAATCAACCGATAAATACCAACATTACTGGAGGCAAACTCCCCGTGTGGAACATCGCCGCGACCTATGCCTTCAACAAAATGTTCAAGCTAAAATAACAAAAAAGCCCGGCTTAGATACCGGGCTTTTCTCTAACTATCCTAAGGCTTTTCTTGCGATGCCATCGGGGTTATTGGCCAACAAACAAGCATCATCCAGTATCATCGTCTCCCCGTTTTCCTTTGTGTAAGGCTTCCAATTCGGTAGGCCTCCGCCATTGGGATTTCCGGTTCGCACAAAGTTCAAGAAGGACTTCGCCATTTTCGTAGATAAAGCACGAGGACGTTTTCCGCCACCCGTGTGGGTCAACATCAAATCTGTGTTGTAG
>JBDKFF010000288.1:0-3676 GCA_039798865.1 Bacteroidota bacterium | reverse complement strand
CTGTTGAGATCATATTTAAGACCAACTTTTGGGCAGTTCCCGACTTCATTCGCGTACTTCCCGTGACATATTCAGGTCCCACAATGACTTCCACTGGATATTGAGCCTCCGCTGCAATCGGGCTACCGCCATTGCAAACGATGCATCCCGTTAAAATCCCGTTGGCATTTGCCGACTTCAATCCTCCAATCACGTAAGGCGTCCGACCCGACGCTGCAATCCCAATCACCGTATCCAACGCGCCAATATCATAAGCCTCCATATCCTTCCAAGCCTGTTCCGGATCATCTTCCGCATTCTCAACCGCTTTCCGAATTGCGCCATCCCCGCCAGCAATGATTCCGATCACCATATCAAAGGGAACCCCGTAAGTTGGCGGACACTCTGATGCATCCACGACACCCAAACGTCCCGATGTCCCCGCTCCGATGTAAAACAGTCGACCTCCTTGCTCCATGCGCGGAACGATTTGATTGACCAATGCTTCGATATTAGGAATCACCTTTTCCACTGCCAAAGGAACCGTTTGGTCCTCCGCATTGATTTGGCGCAAAAGGGTATCGACCGACTGTTTATCGAGATCCTCGTATTTCGAGCTGGATTCTGTTGCCAGCGAAGTTAAATTCTCTGCCATCTTATTTTGATAATTCCTTGTAATTCGCAAAGAAATGGGGAATCGTTTCGATGCCCTTGTAAAAATTGAATAAGCCATAATGCTCATTCGGGGAATGGATCGCATCCGTATCCAAACCAAATCCCATCAAGATCGACTTAACGCCCAATTCCTTTTCAAACAAAGCGACAATCGGAATACTTCCTCCTCCTCTCGTTGGGACAGGTTGTTTTCCAAATGTCGTCGCCAAAGCATCTGATGCTGCCTGAAAAGCAATGCTGTCGGTCGGCATCAAATAAGCCTCCCCACCATGATGGGCCTTTACGGTAACTTTCACACCTTTCGGCGCAATCGATATAAAATGCTCCGTAAATAATTTGGTAATCTCATCCGATTTTTGATTGGGTACCAAACGCATCGAAATCTTCGCATAAGCCATCGAAGGCAAAACCGTTTTAGCACCTTCACCCGTATAACCACCCCAAATTCCATTCACATCCAAGGTAGGACGAATCGAAGCTCGTTCAAGGGTTGAATATCCCTTCTCGCCATGTACCGCTTGAATACCCAAATCCTTTTGATAAGCTTCCAAATCAAAAGGTGTCTGCGCCATCGCCGCACGATCCGAGGGACTCACCTCCAACACGCCGTCGTAAAAGCCAGGAATCGTAATGTGATTAAACTCGTCATGCAAGGACGCAATCATTTGACATAAGATATTGATTGGGTTTGCCACAGCTCCCCCATATACACCTGAATGCAAATCCCGATTAGGTCCCTGAACAGCTACTTCCATGTAGCTTAATCCTCTCAAGCCTACATCAATTGATGGAATATCGTTCGCAATAATCGCAGTATCCGAAATCAAGATCACATCGGCCTTCAATAAATCCTTATGTGATTCGACGAATAAGCCCAAATTATCGGAACCAACTTCCTCCTCTCCCTCCATCATAAACTTCACGTTGCAAGCTAATTCGCCACTGGCTAACATCGCCTCGAAAGCCTTCACATGCATAAACACCTGACCTTTATCATCACAGGCTCCACGAGCAAATATCAAGCCATCCTTGATCACCGGCTCAAAGGGAGGATTATCCCAAAGCTCTAAAGGATCGGCTGGCTGAACGTCATAATGCCCATACACCAAAACAGTTGGCGCATTCGGATCAACCATCTTCTCGCCATAGACAATCGGGAAGCCAGCCGTCTCTTCTAAACGAACTTCATCAGCACCAGCTTTCCGCAACTGTTCGGCTACCCAAGCGGCCGTTTGGCGAACCGAATCCGCATAGGCAGGATCCGCCGAAATAGACGGAATACGTAAGAAATCAAGTAATTCAGCTAAAAAACGATCGCGATTTGCGTCAATGTATTGTTGAGTCTTTGTCATGATATTTATTGGCGGACGTATTTTTCATTCCACAAACAAATATAAAAAAATAAACTGAGGCTTTACTTCTTTGAAGGGATCAGATACATGCGATTTTCCTTGCCTTGAAAAATACGTACAATGTTCATTCGGTGGGTAAAAATGACCAAGAAGGCAATAAAATAACCAAAGTAAATGAGGGTAGGAATTTCCTCACCAAATACGCCATAGGTCAACAGCAAAGGAAAGACCAAGGATGCGATCATCGAACCCAGCGAAACATAATGAGAAATACCAAAAACAACGAGAAAAACGAGGATACTCACGAGCGCAGCCATGGGATGCAAAGCTAAAACCATACCCAAGGTGGTAGCGACACCCTTACCTCCTTTAAAATCACAAAAAATCGGGAGCAAATGACCTATAATAGCCAAGAACCCGAAGAAAATTTTCAAGGTCACACACGTCTGCCAATCGATGAGGTGGAAATAATACATGACAGCCGCTAAACCCGTTGCCAAAAACCCTTTCAATGCATCCACAAAGAGCACTATACTTCCCGCCTTCTTACCCAAAACACGAAACGTATTGGTGGCGCCCGCATTCCCACTTCCTTGCGTGCGGATATCGACACCATGATAGGTGGTACCGTACCAAATTGCAGTTGGGATCGATCCCAATAGATAACTTAAAATAGAAAGCCCTGCAATAATAAAAATCATAATTCGTTAATAGGCATTTTATTGCCGTTTTTCAAATATAGGCCCCAATACACCTAAAATCAAGAAGATTAAAAAAGTTCTTGAAATGTTTAAATTTTCGTCTTTATAATATACCAAAAAGCCCGATTAGAACGAGAAATTGATGGATGCCATCAAGCGAAAACGTTGCGGATTTCCATGGTCCAAATAGTTTAAACGATGAAATGCTTGTAGCCGGAAAATCTTAAATATGTTATCAATCCCATATCCTACCTCAACAAAAGGCTTATGTGGATCCAACGAATCAAAAGCATATTGATCTAGAAACTTGGACTTTAATGGATTATTCACATCCTTCATGATTTCTTTGTTGGCACTCCGCTGACTACCCATCACCATATTCGTACTCGCAATAAATCGCCATTTCAATTTTTTGATCAGAGGCAATCGATTGAAAAACAAGCCCTCAAAATTATGATTGTATTGTAAAGAGACATATTGATCACTCACGAATTCAAAATAATTCATGGTAGAAAAGGCACTTCGAACGAAGAAAAACGTTTCATTCCCCAGGTGTGGAAACAATAAGGGAGCGGGTAAATTGGAAGGTGTATACCCTGCGGTGAGCGTATAATCGGAACGGCCCATTTTGCCTAATCGGAAAGTCTGATGGGCTTTGAGCGTAAATCGTTCGTAATCAAAATCCCCACCTAAAAATCCTTTGATACCTCGCTGGTATTTGAAGGTTATGACGGGAATACGTTTGGTGGCCAAGGTGACTTTCTCGTTGCCATTCATGATGTAGGTTTCATTACGAGCGAAACGAGCCTCCAAGGTCACAAAGGATTCTTGGTAATAATCTTGAACCGGTGAATTAGCCCCTAATTCCGGATTTAACCGAAACTGAAAACGGAACAAGGGGTCAAATGAACGCGCATTGAGCGAAGTCGTCACACTCAATCCTTTGATCAATTCGGTGCTGAAAAAAGC
>JBDKFF010000287.1:0-3527 GCA_039798865.1 Bacteroidota bacterium | reverse complement strand
GTGGTTTTTTGCCTACCGAAGTAGTCCGTACGGGAATCGAACCCGTGTTTCATCCGTGAAAGGGACGTGTCCTAACCCCTAGACGAACGGACCATTATTTATTTTGGTGGCACAAAGGTAGACTTTTCCCGTTTAAATACAAACTACCTCCTCAAAAAAAAGCGTATTTTTTTCTAATTTATTTTCGCTATTTTAGCCTTATCATTGAAACTGAACCCCTTATGGCCATTGTAAAACCCTATTCTAAACTGACTGATTTTGATGTGGCGCTCTTCCTAAATGGCAAGCACACACGGCTTTACGAGAAATTAGGGGCCTTTGAATTGGAACATGAGGGAGAGATCGGAACCTTCTTTGCGGTTTGGGCTCCCAATGCAGACGCTGTTCACGTCATCGGAAATTTCAATTTTTGGGATAAATTTTCACACCCACTCCTAAAACGCTGGGACAGCTCCGGCATTTGGGAAGGTTTTATCCCCGGTGTTCGCAATGGGGAAACCTATAAATACGGCATACAAGCCAAATCAGGCGAATACCTGGAGAAATTAGACCCCATGGGTCTTTTCTGCGAGACGCCGCCCAAAACAGCCAGTATCGTTTGGTCGACCTACAAAGAATGGAATGATGCGCCCTGGATGCAAAACCGACATGCTAAAAACGCATTGGATGCACCGATGTCGGTATATGAAGTACATTTAGGCTCTTGGCAAAAGACGCTCGATGATCAATATTTAAGCTACGACGATTTCGCAGATAAACTCGTTTCCTATGTCAAAGAAATGAATTTCACCCATGTGGAATTCATGCCTGTTATGGAACACCCATACGCTCCCTCTTGGGGCTATCAAATCACCGGCTACTTCGCTCCTTCCTCTCGCTTCGGCGATCCGCAAGGATTCATGCGCCTCGTGGAACGATTCCATCAAGAAGGCATCGGTGTGCTCCTCGACTGGGTTCCCTCCCACTTCCCAGGTGATGCACATGGTTTAAAAGACTTTGACGGAACACCTATTTATGAACATCCGGATCCGAGGAAGGGCTATCACCCCGACTGGAAATCCTATATCTTCGACTACGGTCGGACCGAAGTGCGCAGTTTCCTATTATCAAACGCTGCCTTCTGGTTGGATCGCTACCACGTCGACGGACTACGCGTAGACGCCGTGGCATCCATGCTTTATTTGGATTATTCCCGTAATGATGGCGAATGGATTCCCAATGAATTTGGCGGAAACCATAATTTAGATACGATATCCTTTTTGCAGGACCTCAACGTACACATGTACGGCGAATTCCCTGATATTCAAATCATTGCCGAAGAATCTACCTCCTTTAACGGTGTGACCAAACCGGTATTTATGGGTGGCTTGGGATTTGGCCAAAAATGGATGATGGGCTGGATGAACGATACCCTTCGTTTCTTCCAAAAAGATCCGATTTATCGCCAGCACCACCTGAATGAATTGACATTCTCATTGATCTATGCCTTCACGGAGAACTTCTGTCTACCTCTATCCCACGATGAGGTGGTCTATGGCAAGAACTCCTTATTGAATAAAATGCCGGGGGATGATTGGCAAAAATTTGCCAACCTACGGCTCTTATTCGCAGAGCAATTCACGCATCCCGGCACGAAGTTAATCTTCCAAGGAGGTGAATTTGGCCAAAGAGAAGAATGGAACCACAGCGTTAGCTTGGATTGGCATTTAACCGAACATGCCTCACACAAAGGGATTCAAGAGACCATGAAGGCCTTAAATAAGCTCTATCGCGAGGAACCTGCCTTGTACAAAAAACAGTTCTCGCATGAGACATTTGAATGGCTGGAGTCCAATGACCAAGGAAATTCCGTGATTAGTTTCCTTCGTAAAGGCGAAAAAACCAAGGATCAAATCATCGTTATCCTTAACCTGACCCCTGCCCCTCGCGAGGATTACCGTATTGGCGTACCATTGCCGGGTGTTTGGAAGGTGTTGTTTAATTCGGATAAGGGCGTTTTTGGTGGGTCCGACTACCCTACTTCCGGCGCAGCGATGACCGAAGAATACGGTTGGCACGGCAAGGCATTCTCTATTTCCGTAAACCTCCCTCCCCTTTCTTGCCTCATCCTAAAGGCTTAAATACAACTAGGCAGAAACAATAAAGACTCAGAAAAATTCCGAGCCTTTATTCAATCCGCCTAAGTAGTATTTGTATAATCAAGCCCTTTTGAGCCCTTTTAAATCAATATTGTACACAAAAATACTACTATATTTCAATTTTCGAAATATTCAGCGGAAAATTTATACTTTTCAAATAATTAATGTTTCTTGGCCAAGATATCTTCCATGTCGGAAAGCTCCACCTCTAGTGCTTTCGTCGAGATGGTAATCTCCCAAGCACTCAGCATCAATGCCACACTCATTCCCAAAAGGGCGATTCCAAAGAACCATCGAGCGACCATCTGCATTTCAAAAAAGATAAAAAACATGCAGATAACACTCAAAATCAGACTAACGATGGCGATGATTTGCATGTTCTGAATCAACTTCATTCGTAGTCGGAGATTTTCAATTTGCTTTAAAATCGAATCGTCCGGATTCTGTTGGAACTTCTCATGCAAGCCCCGAATCAAGGAAGCCATGGACATGAACCGATTGGTGAATGCAATCATCAACAATGAAACCGTTGAGAACAATAATGCTGGTGTACCTATGCCTAATTCCATCTTACTTAATATAATATTCGTCTAAATACATCGACATTTCTTCCTGAACCTTCTTCGCTTCGCGCTTCGCATCCACGGATGGATTATCTCCCGCGTATATAATTCCCCGTGATGAATTGACTAAAAGTCCCACACGCGAATTCATCGCATACCTCGCAACATCCTCCAAACTACCCCCTTGCGCACCGATACCCGGTACCAAAAAGAAATTATCCGGCGCAATCTCCCGAACTTTTTGCAGAAATTCGGAACGCGTTGCTCCCACTACAAACATCATTTGCTCTGGCGTTCCCCACGTCTGCGCTAAACGCATCACTCGCTCATACATCGGAATGTAATCCTCCGATTTCGTCATTTGGAAATCATGACCACCCGGATTCGAAGTCATGGCCAATAAAATCACCCACTTATCCTCAAATCGCAAGAAAGGCTCCACCGAATCATGTCCCATGTAAGGGGCTACTGTCACGGAATCAAAATTCAAACCCGCAGAATTCGGGTCAAAAAAAGTCTGCGCATACATGTAGGCCGTATTCCCAATGTCCCCACGCTTCGCATCCGCGATGGTGAAAATATCTTTTGGAATGTATTCCATCGTCTTCTGAAGACTCTCCCAACCTTTGGGCCCAAATGCCTCATAGAAGGCAATGTTTGGCTTATAAGCAACTGCATAATCTGCCGTGGCATCAATCACTGCCTTGTTGAAAGCAAATACCGGATCCGCCTCTTTTTGAAAGGCCGACGGGATTAATTTGGGATCCGTATCCAAGCCCACGCATAGAAATGAGCGCTTATTTTCAATATGCTTAACTAATTCATT
>JBDKFF010000286.1:0-4268 GCA_039798865.1 Bacteroidota bacterium | reverse complement strand
TTAACAGCCGTTGTCTTGATAAACCAAGAATCCAATGGATAGTATAAAACGGGTTTATCCGTACGCCAGCAATGTGGGTAAGGGTGATCAAATTTCTGAACATTGAAGGCCTTGTTTTCGGTCTTCAACTGAATCGCGATACGCTCGTCGACCGACAAATATTTATCTCTTCCTTGTTTGATTTTAGCAGCTTCCTTCTCCTCTTCGGTCAAGTAAGCTTCCTTCACAGGCTCTAACGCATAATCCGTTACCTCCTGCACAAAACAGCCCTGGCGATTCACCAAAGGCACATCTTTGCCATTTTCGTCTTGGACAAAAATAGCTGGAATATTGTTTTGCTGGGCAACACGGAAGTCGTCCGCACCGAAGGTCGGTGCCGTATGAACAATACCCGTACCATCCTCCGTCGTCACAAAATCACCCAGAATCACACGGAACGCCGGGCTTTTGGGCTGGACATAAGGCATCAATTGCGTGTATTCAATCCCCGCGATATCGGCACCCTTGAAGGTCGCTACGATTTGATAAGGAATCGCGTTCGGTTTTTTCTCCGCGGCAACATAGGCTTCAAAATCACCATTTTCGGCAGCTGCTTGGAAATAATTTTTCACCAAATCCTTTGCCAACACGACATGTACCGGCAGATAGGTGTAAGGGTTAAATGTCTTAACTAAAACGTAATCAATGTTTTTACCCGCCGTCAAAGCCGAGTTGGACGGCAAAGTCCAAGGCGTTGTCGTCCAAGCTAATAAGTATACAGGCGCTCCGGCCGATTTCTCAAATAAGAAGGCTGAGGCTTCGTTTTGGATCGCTTCAAATTGCGCGGTTAGCGAAGTATCTTTCACATCCCGGTAGCATCCAGGTTGGTTTAATTCGTGGGACGATAAACCCGTACCCGCCGCAGGCGAATAAGGTTGAATCGTATAGCCCTTGTACAAAAGGCCTTTGTCGTACAGACGCTTTAATAGATTCCAAACACTTTCGATGTAGGGCGTTTGGTAGGTTACGTAGGGATTCTCTAAATCCACCCAATAACCCATTTTATTGGTCAAATCATTCCATTGATCCGTGAACTTCATGACGGTCTCCCGGCATTTTTGGTTGTATTCTTCGACGGAAATGGATTTACCGATGTCTTCTTTGGTGATGCCTAATTCTTTTTCCACTTGCAATTCAACGGGCAAGCCGTGCGTGTCCCAACCGCCTTTGCGTTTCACCTGCTTCCCTTTAAGGGTTTGGTAACGGCAAAAAATGTCTTTGATGGTCCGTGCCATCACGTGGTGGATACCTGGTGTACCGTTAGCAGAAGGTGGCCCCTCAAAAAATGTGAAAGTCGGATTCCCCTCACGCGAGGAAATCGACTTGTCAAAAATATCGTTCTCTTTCCAGAAATTTAGCACCTCGTCCGCTACAGCAGCATAATCTAAATTTTTGTATTCCTTAAAGGCCACAGTCTTGTTGTTTTTTATGAAATAATCGGCAAAATTGAAGCAAAAATAAGAAAAAATACCGAAAAACTCAGGTCAACGTCATGAACAAATCCCGCATCCGTCCGCTCGCCTTGGCCCGCCGAAAAAACTGGTCGGAGCGCTTGTTCAACCTACTCAATGAATCGCTTCAGATGGAATTCATGGATTTTGTGACGCAGTTCCAAGCACCGTTGACAATCATGAGTTTTCAATCCATCGCCAAGAACCGGGAGGTTTCGACGGAGCGTATCAATGAAACATTGGTGAATTTGGGGCATCAAATGGCTTTGCCTTTGGTGAAGAAAGAGGAACATCAATTAGCCGCTTATTTACATGACCCCAATATTGCCTTAATCGAATCTCCCTTGGGCATAGCGGAGCCAGATCCAAAACAGCATCAGGAAATTTCGCCGAAAGACATTGATTGGGTAATTATTCCCTTGTTAGCCTTTGATGAAAAAGGGAATCGGGTAGGCTACGGCAAGGGATATTATGATCGTTTTTTACCGATGTGCAGGCCGAATGTTTTGAAGATTGGTTTGTGTCTGGATGAACCGTTCACGCAAATTCAAGATGTGGATGTACATGATGTTCCGCTTGATTTGTGTATTTCCCCGATTGCCATCCACTATTTTGATGGATTTTATCAAAAAAATCCTTTCGATTCAGAATTTAAGCCCTAATTTTGCAGGCTATAAAACCTCGTTTGATTCGTGAAAATCAGGCAATTACTCCTTTTGGCATTCTTTTGCACAACCCATCATTCTTGGGGGCAGGGAAATACGACGGAGCGACTTTTCCCGATTGAGCAGATCCAACAAGGTCTAAGTAATAAGTACGTTTATAAGCGTCAGGTCATTGAAAATCCGTTGGCATTGCAGATTCCTTTGTTGGAGTCCAAAGATCCCGAGGTAAGTTTTGAGTTTAATAAATTCAAACAGCAGCGAAAATTGATGACTTGGATATCGAGTGTGGGGCTGGGGGTTTCATTTTATTCCTTGTTGAAACCAGGCCAAGTGACGGATGGATTTTATTTTTCGACGATTGGTACGGCGGCATTGGTCAACGTATATGTGGGAACCATCAGTATGCGACACTTGAAACGTGCTTTAACAAGGTACAATCGTTTGGTGGGTGAACAACCTAAGCTGAGCATTGAAATGAAGACCCATGGCGCACAAGGAGCGACATTGGCACTGAACTGGAAGTATAATTTTTAATTCAAATAAACATGAAAGTTGCTGTTGTAGGCGCCACGGGATTGGTTGGCGGCGAAATCTTGAAAGTATTAGCGGAAAGAAATTTTCCTGTCACTGAAATTATTCCGGTAGCGTCAGAGCGCTCCATCGGTAAAAAGATTGCTTTCAAAGGAAAGGAATTTGACGTGGTAGGTTATGAGACAGCAATTTCCATGAAACCGAATGTGGCTATTTTTTCGGCGGGTGGAGGAACATCCTTAGAAATGGCTCCGAAATTCGCGGCGGCAGGAATTACGGTAGTAGATAACTCATCGGCTTGGCGGATGGACCCAAGCAAGAAATTGGTGGTTCCGGAAATCAATGCAAGCACATTAACGCCCGAAGATAAAATCATCGCGAATCCAAACTGCTCGACGATCCAAATGGTCGTGGTGATGAACCCATTGCACAAGAAATACAAAATCAAGCGTGTGGTGGTTTCGACGTATCAGTCGGTGACAGGAACAGGAAAAGCAGCGGTGGATCAATTATTCGATGAGCGTGCTGGGAAGACGGATTACAACAAAGTGTACCCGCACAAGATTGATTTGAACGTATTGCCACATATCGACGTGTTCTTAGAGAATGGATATACGAAGGAGGAGATGAAGATGATCTTGGAGACCAAGAAAATCATGATGGATGATTCGATTCAGGTGACGGCGACGACGGTACGAATTCCGACAATCGGAGGACACTCGGAGTCGGTGAATATTGAATTCGAAAACGATTTTGATTTAGCGGAGGTGCGTGCGATTTTGGAGAAGGAGGAAGGAATCATCGTTCAAGACGATCCAAAGAATTTTGTTTATCCAATGCCAATTACGGCACATGGTAAAGATGAGGTGTTTGTGGGACGTATCCGTCGGGACGAGACACAGAAGAATACCTTGAACTTATGGATTGTTGCCGACAATCTTCGTAAGGGAGCAGCGACCAATGCGGTTCAGATTGCAGAGTACCTTGCGGCACATAACTTAATTTAATCCAAGGGCCGGTTGAACCGGCCTTTTTTTTGCTATGACTAGACTCAGTGTCAATATCAATAAGATTGCCACCTTGCGAAATTCACGTGGGGGGAATAATCCGGATGTGATCCAGGTGGCTTTGGATTGTGAACGCTTTGGGGCGGAGGGAATCACCGTTCATCCGAGACCCGATGAGCGTCACATTCGTTATTCGGATGTAAGAGCGTTGAAGGAAGTTGTGACGACGGAATTTAACATTGAGGGGAATCCGATGGAGGCTGCTTTTGTGGAATTGGTATTAGAGGTCAAACCCGAGCAAGTTACGTTGGTCCCGGATGCCTTGGGGCAGATTACCTCGAATCATGGCTGGGATACGATCCAACATCAAGGATTATTGCAAGCCTTAATCGCCAAGTTTAAGGATGCCGGAATCCGAACTTCCATCTTTGTGGATCCGGTATTGGAGATGGTGGAAGCGGCTGCGACAACGGGGACGGATCGCATCGAATTATATACGGAACCCTATGCGGAACAGTTTTTTGAGAATCCGACGCAGGCGGTTTCGGCTTACCGCAAAGCCGCATTTCGTGCTA
>JBDKFF010000285.1:0-2846 GCA_039798865.1 Bacteroidota bacterium | reverse complement strand
CGTGAAGACATTGGGTGTGATCCGGCAGCCATGTACGTCATTGCCATCAATCGCTACCGTGTAAATCTTAAATTCTTCTAAAAGGCGTTTGGCGAGTTCGGCGGGTTTTAGTCGGCCGACACCCACATTCGCAATGGCTCCATGTCTTGCGGGATCTGCGGGGGTATTCACTGAAATACCTGAGAGATGACGGACTTGACGGGTCCAATACTGCTGTAAATAACGCAGTCGGGCCTCCTTGCGCGCAGGTCCTAATTGGCGGTAAAAATCGACCGCATCCTTCACAGCTAAATGGGCGTGTACAGGATTGGTTCCGAGGTGATTGAGGCGTTCGATGCCTTTAGCGGCTTGTTCGTTTTCGGCAAAGACGGGCCAAATTTTCGAGACATGTTCGGGTTTGATGTACAACATGCCGACGCCCAGCGGAACGGCCAACCATTTATGAAGGCTTGCCCCGTAATAATCACAATGTAGATCGGGTAGATTAAATTCAATATGTGCCACGGCGTGGGCGCCGTCCACCATGACCTCCACACCTTTCGCATGGGCCATATCACAAATCTTGCGGATGGGAAGGATTTGGCCTGTTACATTGACCATGTGGCATACCATGAGCAATTTGGTTTTGGGCGTGATCGCTGATGCGTATAGGTCAACAATCTCCTCGTCATTTTTGGGATGTAAAGGAAGGGATATCTTTTTAAGCACAATGGCTTGTCGGCGAGCCACCTGCGCAAACATATCCTGCATGGCACCATAATCCTGAATCGCAAAAACCGCTTCGTCCCCGGCTTGCCAGGGATATCCGCCGATAATCATGTCGAGGGACTCCGTGGTATTCCGGGTCAAAATAAGGTCATCCGGCGAACAGTGAACGATATCGGCCACGAGTTTAGACATGGCTTTGCGGTCTGGAAATTGGGTGGTGCGCATGTAATAGGCACCTTGATAATTGATTTCTCGAATGTGATTTAGGTGCTTCTCGAGTGTTTCCTCGGGAAGGATATTGTAATAGCCATTCTCCAAATTAATGTAATCCGGTTTCAAGCGGTAGGCCTTGCGAACCTGGGCCCAAAACGCCTCGTCATCCGCCGCGGCGGGTTGTGCGAGTAGTTTAGCCAAAGAAGGCATAAGCCCGAGGCCGAGGGAGGATTTGAGGAATTGGCGTTTGTTCATGGTCAAAAGAATTTAAAAAGATTTAAAAAATCAAGACCATTACTATTTAATTAACTTTCCAGCATTGTTCTTCTCCCAAAAAATAGCCGAATTCTTATTATTGGGAGATCCATAAGATGTCCCTTTATCTGGATGGACGATATCGATTAAACCATTCCGATTAATATCGCCAACAACAATACTTGGGATGTTACGACCGACCGAACTTGTATAGACATTTACTAAGTCGGAAGTCACATCTTTATAAGCATTTTTATCCCCTGATAAGATTTGAAGGTAATAGCCCATATAGAATTGTGGACCATTTCCAGAACTATCTCCTGTACGCAATAAAATAAGTTCGTCCTTGGAATCTTGATTTAAATCAATCATGCCGATATCGAGCGTTAAATCCCAACCTTTCAGTTCGGGTAAGGCCAATGAACGATTTGAATCAAAGTTTTTTCCATTTCCCCAATAGATTCGATTTGCGTCAATAAAGCCCCTTAGGTCGGCATAAGTATTCTGCCCACCTACAATCAAATCCAAAAAGCCATCTTTATCAACGTCCATCATTTCACATGAAATAATCGCCTTCACAGGGGAGGTAAAGATTTCTAACGAGCGAATAAAATTTGCCTTCCCATCATTGATTAAAAAAGAACAATCTGCAGGTAAAAAAATATCCAAGTCCCCATCACGATCAAAGTCTCCTGAACATGCACCATGATAAAAGTTTTTAGGGAATTGGGTAAGAATTTGAAAGTTAAACTTTCCTTGCTTGTCACTCAGCGCGATACTTAGGTATTCGCCGGGCCAACCGCCTACGGGCATAGGACCATATTCAGATCCCGAATCTGCAAAAAACACATCAGGAATTTGATCACCGTTAAAATCACCAATCAACGTTTTTATAATTGAATCTGTCCCGGTATTCGATAAAACAACTTCTCGATTAAGTTTGTAAGAATTACTCGAGGGATCAAATAAATACATTTCAATCGGTATTCGTTGATTTCGATTAATCCCAGGCGCCATGACAACATCCAAATACCCGTCAACATTAAAATCAGCCATAGCTACGCCACCCAAATAGGATTTACCCCCAGGTGACATTACATCGACTTGATTTTGTTTGGGAATTTCATAGTAATCAAGCCATTGAGTATTTCGTCTTAATTCATATGAGGGTTTCAGGTAATCAAAAGGAAGTGGTTTGAATTGAGCCGTTAAATTCAACGGTTTATTTACAATGATTTCCAAAGGGTTAATTTTACTCGTATTTTCTCCTTTCCAATTTCCAAATACCCATCCTTCACTTGATTGTGCGGTCAAACGAACCGTAGTCCCAGACGGATATTGCGCCTGACTTGCCATGGCTATCACTTCTTCCTTCACCGTTCCATTCCCCTCAATGGTGAGTGTTAATGGATATTGCCTTTTCTCAAAAACGCCCGTCACTTGCTTGTCGGCATCCATCAATAGGCTCATGGGATTCGTGGCTCCGCTTAGCGCACCTTGCCAATTTTTGAAAACATATTCGCCGTTTGGCGTGGCGGTCAAGGAAACTTGTTGGCCATGCTCAAAGGAATTACTTGGGGGCGTAACGCTACCCCCATTCAAGGGGCTTGCATCCGTGCTGAGTTTGTGCGTGAGGATTTCTTTGGTACAGGCATTCTGCAATAAGCCTA
>JBDKFF010000284.1:0-3266 GCA_039798865.1 Bacteroidota bacterium | reverse complement strand
GGTAGATGACAGCAACGACGATCACGCCGATGAACATCGATTTTGGCATACTTTTTACGGGATCCTTGTTTTCCTCAGTGAAGTAAGAGGCGGTGTGCCAACCGTCGAAGGCGTAAAAAATGGAGAGTAGTGCAGTTAAAATTCCCGACCAAAGCGGCATGCCCGTGGGAGCTGCGGGGCTGGAGGTCCAGGTGCCACCTTCGCCGGCAAAGAGGCAAATGAAAATGAATCCGACTAAGGCAAGGGCCTTGATACCGCTAAACCATTCTTGGGATTTACCGGCCACGATAACGCCTAATTGATGAAAAAACCATAACAACAATAACATTCCCACAGCGCTATAGAGTACATAATCCTGTAAGGCAGGGAATAAAATTGCGAGGTATTCGCTGCATGTATAAGATCCAAAACCCAAAGCTGTCACTGTACCGAGCCATGAACTTAAACCGACGAGAAAACCAATGTATCGCCCAAAGGCACGTTCCGCATAGCCATACCAGGATCCTGCTTTAGGGATGGATAAACTTAATTCCAAGACGCAGGAAACCCCTAAAAGAGCATAGATGGCAACAATTACCCAAAGCGCAATGATTAGGGTAGGGTTATGTAATTGCTCCGCAATAGGTCCAGGCTTGCGCAAGATTCCGGTTCCCACCGTGCCCCCCAATGTAACCGCCACACCAAAGCTGGTGCCCAGAACTTTCCACAACTGATTATTTGATTTTTTCTGCATAGCTAATGACAAAAATAGATGAATTTTTCGTTTTACCTGAGTAGATTTAAACTCGATGAAATACCTTTTAATCTTATTGGCAGTGATGGGTCTTTCATACCCGGGAAATTCCAGTTCCTTGGATTCTTTGAAAGAGTATGGTTTGGGCTTTCAATGGAATCCCAAACATAAGCGTCTCGTCATTCCTTTTGAGATGTATGCTAATTTGATTGTCATTCCGTTGCATATCAATCATTCAGATACTTTACGGTTTTTAGTTGACACAGGCCTAGGAACCACTTTGTTGACGGATTCAACTGTCTACCAAAAATTGGGATTGCAATCACTCAGAAAACTAAGTCTTTTGGGCTTGGGAACCGGAGATCCGATCGAAGCGGATGTCATTATCGATAACCAGATAAGGATTGGGAAGGCTATCGCTTTGCACCAAAATTTAATCTATGTTTCAAGTGAACAGTTGAATTTATCTGAATTTGTAGGTACCCAAATCCATGGAGTGATTGGCTATGAATTATTTGCCAATCTAGTCGTCACGATTGATTATGCGCACCATCAATTGATATTGACCCAAGCAAATCGATACCGATATCGCAAACGCAAGGGTTTGCGATTTGACTTGGAGGTTGCGGAAAACAAACCCTATATCTATACAATGGGAATTCAAAGTAAACAGGGGGAATTGACGAATCGCTTGTTGCTGGATTCGGGTGCGGGACATGTGCTTTTTTTAGAGGGGGACGGCATCGATTCGAGCCAGTTTAATCGCGCGGATCAATTTGTTTATCTCGGAAAGGGATTGAATGGAGCCATTGTGGGACAATGGGGCCGGGTGCCCTCGATGCGTTTGGGCCCTTGGAAATGGTCAAATGTTCCGGCGGCATTCCCACAAAGTAAAGTGCGCATGGACTTTTCGCGTGCCAAACTTCAAGGTAGTTTAGGTGGCGAATTTATGCGTCGATTCGTCATCACATTTCATTATTTGGATCAATATGTATTGTTCCAACCGATTGGTAGAAAATGGAAAAGGGATTTTGACTTGGGGATGTCAGGGCTAAATATTCGTGCCAAGGGGCCACAATTCAAGGTTTTTATGGTTGAGGCGGTTCAGGAATTTTCGCCAGCGGCCATCGCTGGCATCTTAGCTGGCGATGAGATTTGGATGATTAATGAAATTCGGGCCGATAGTCTTAGCCTAGGCGACATTAACCGTATGCTGCGGAAACAATCGGGGCAAAAAATTGAGTTAATTATTCGTCGGGGAAAAGAATATCACTGGATTCAGTTCGAGCTAAGACCCTTATTTTAACTCGTAATCTGCTGCGATGGGGAAGTGATCCGAGTATTTGATGTTTCGAAGGGTAACAAATTGATTTACCCGGAAGTCTTTTGAACAAAATTGATTATCAATTCGCACAAGATAAGGACTTCGGTTTAGCGTAAATCCGAATCCACGTCCAGCCTCTTCATAAGAATTTTGTAAGCGTTCGCGCAAGGTTCCATATGCCCAGCCGTAAGGCGTTTCGTTTAAATCACCTACTAAAATTACGGGGTATAGGCTTTCTTGAATGAGTCGGTTGATTTGCGTCATTTCATCTCGATGATGAATGAATCCCTTGCGAAGTGAGTTCATGATCCCTCGACCTTCTTTTTTGGCATCCTCGTAATCTTGATCACGAATTTTTCCGGTTACCCGGCCAACCCGTATGCCCATTGACCATAATTGGACATTGATGATGCGAAAAGTATCCGCTTTCGCAACGATGTCGGCATATAAATACCCGTTCGCTGAATTCCCGAACTGCTTACCCGCCTGTTTGATGATGGGGTATTTAGAAAAAATAGCCAAGCCCATTTTCTCTTTAGCCTCAAAAAAATCTTCTTTCAAGGGAATAAAGGCATAATGTGGATAGTTTTCCTTCATCATGTTGATTGTGCGAAACGCTTTTCGATCCGCATGCGAATAGAGTTCTTGGAAACATTTGATATCCGCTTGATATTCGAGCATAAAGCTTTTTAATGCCTTTACTTTTTCCTCGTTACCCGCATAATTGTTCGAGTACATGCCATATACGTTATAGCTCAATACACGTAAATCATTTTTGGATGGAGTTTTTGCCGTGTTCCACACTATGCTGCGTGGGATAAAGCCATAACCCAATGCCAGAACAATTAGGGGTAATAATGCTCTTTTGGCACGACGAAATATCCAATAAATCAAGGAAATTAAACAGAGTACTTGGGCATAGGGAAGGGTCATCATAATGAAACCCGCCAGCCAATGATCAATGATGAGCGAATAGCTCAATAAGTAGGTCAATAGCGTGTAGAGGCACAAAGGTAAGGTGCCCAACCAGATCAAGGATGATATGATTTTCTTGCGAAGGGGTTCCTCTGTTTTTCGTTTGGCCATGTTTCAAAGATACACAATCCCAGGCATTTTATAAATTTTACAGAGACCTTTGGGATTTTTCAAAATTTTGTCTACTTTTGCAATCCCTTTAGGGGAAAACCAATTTTAGCGCATACAATTTTA
>JBDKFF010000283.1:0-3894 GCA_039798865.1 Bacteroidota bacterium | reverse complement strand
AGCTGGATTTAGGATTTCGCAACCCTCAACTTTCAACTTGTTAACCTTCACTGTTTGACCTAAGTCAAGTCCAGAGATATCTGCTGTTACGAAATCAGGAATGTTAGCCACTAAACCACGTAAAGAAACCTTACGTAATTTTTGAACCATTTTACCCCCTTTAATAACGCCTGGAGAATTTCCAATGATTTTAACTGGAACGTCGATTTTAACAGGCTTGTCAGCCGTGATCTCCAAGAAATCTACGTGAAGAATCATTTCGTTTACTGGGTGGAATTGAGCATCTTGCAAAATTGCACGGTGGATATCACCTTCAATGTTCAATTCTACTTCGTACACATCTGAAGAGTACAATAACTCACGGAACAAGATCATCGGAACTGCGAAATGCAATTGCTCTTTACCACCATACAATACGCATGGAGCTAATGCCTCTGCACGTAAATCTTTTGAACCTTTGGTACCTAATGTAGCGCGCTTATACCCTACGATTTCTAACTTTTTCATTTTGTTTTTGTTAGTGTTTCCAGTCTTTCGCACGTAGGCTATCCCCTGAAAACGGTTGAAATTAATATTTAATAAATAATGAACTGATAGACTCATGATCACGGATACGACCAATTGCTTTGGCAAATAACTCAGCAACGGATAATACCTTAATTTTGTCGCATTCCTGTTTTTGTGGAATCGTATCTGTTACCAATAATTCCGTTAAAACAGAATTAGAGATATTTTCATACGCTTTTCCAGATAAAACGGGGTGTGTTACCACCGCGCGAACTGAATTTGCACCCTTGTCCATGATTAACTGAGCGGCTTTACACAAGGTACCTCCGGTATCAATTAAGTCATCGACCAAGACAACATCTGCACCTTTTACGTCTCCGATTAATTGCATGGAAGCAATTTCATTGGCACGCTTACGGTGTTTATCGCAAATAACCATTTCCGCATTGAAGAATTTGGCCATATTGCGCGTACGTACCACACCACCTACGTCCGGTGATGCAAATACAATATTTTCAAGATTTAACGATTTCAAATAGGGTACAAAGATGGCATTGCCTTCCAAGTGATCCACTGGAAAATCCATAAATCCTTGAATTTGACCCGCATGAAGGTCAATCGTCATTAAACGATCTGCTCCAGCCGCAGTCAATAAATTTCCAATCAATTTAGCTCCAATACCTACACGTGGACGATCTTTACGATCCTGACGAGAATAACCAAAGTAAGGAATTACCGCCGTCACGTAGTGTGCTGAAGCACGTCTTGCTGCATCAATCATCAACAACAATTCCATCAAGTTATCAGCTGTAGGGAAAGTTGATTGAATAATGAATACATCACAGCCGCGAACGGATTCATCAAAACTGGGTGACATCTCTCCATCTGAGAATCGTAAGGTGGTTACTGCTCCCAAATCCTTTCCATAATACTTCGCAATTTCCTTCGCGAGGTAATTAGAGGCCGAACCTGAGAAAATTTTAACTGCGTTAATCGCTGCCATGTTAGTATTGTAAGGGCTTAATTATAAAAATTAAGGCGCAAAATTAGACATTTTACGCCTTAAATCAAATCTATTTTACAGATGCACGAATAATGTTCAATGCGCCACCTGCTTTGAACCACTCAATTTGTTGAGCATTGTAGGTATGATTCACCGCAAAACTATCTTTCGATCCGTCTGCATGTACCAATTCAATCGTCAATTGTTTTTCTGGTGCGAATGAACCTAAGCCAACAATATTAATGCTGTCATTCTCTTGAATCTTGTCATAATCAGCTTCGTTGGCAAATGTTAATGCCAACATACCCTGCTTCTTCAAGTTGGTCTCATGAATACGAGCAAATGACTTCACTAAAACCGCACGAACACCCAAGTGACGTGGCTCCATCGCCGCATGCTCACGAGATGAACCTTCACCGTAGTTGGTATCCCCTACTACAATTGTTCCAATTCCTGCCGCTTTGTATGCACGTTGTGTCGCAGGTACCGGACCGTATTCTCCCGTTAATTGATTTTTAACATTGTCTGTTTTCTCGTTAAAGAAGTTGACAGCTCCAATCAACATATTGTTTGAGATATTATCCAAGTGACCTCGGTATTTCAACCATGGACCTGCCATTGAGATATGATCTGTGGTACACTTACCTTTTGCCTTAATCAATAATTTCAAGCCGGATAAGTCAGTTCCTTCCCAAGCCGCAAAAGGATCCAATAATTGCAATCGATCTGATGTAGGTGAAACCTTCACTTGAACGCCTGATCCATCTTCTGCTGGAGCTTGATAGCCTGCATCTTCAGCCGCAAATCCCTTTTGTGGTAATTCATCGCCTGTTGGTGCATCCAATTTAACTTGCTCACCTTTCTCATTGGTCAAAGTGTCAGTCAATGGATTGAAAGTCAAATCTCCTGCAATTGCTAATGCGGTAACCATTTCTGGGGAAGCAACGAACGCAAATGTATTTGGGTTACCATCCGCACGTTTCGCAAAGTTTCTGTTGAATGAGTGAACAATCGTGTTCTTCTCTCCTTTTTCAGCACCTGGACGTGCCCATTGGCCGATACATGGTCCACAAGCATTTGAGAATACGGTCGCACCAATTGTATTGAACGTATCTATGAATCCGTCGCGCTCAATGGTGTAACGTACTAATTCTGAACCTGGTGTAATGGTAAACTGCGCTTTGGTCTTTAATCCTTTCGCCGCTACTTGTTTTGCTAAAGATGCTGCACGTGCGATGTCTTCGTAAGATGAGTTGGTACAAGAACCTATCAAACCAACCTCCACTTTTGTAGGCCAACCGTTTTTCTCGGCTAATTCTTTCATTTTCGAAATTGGCGTAGCCAAATCAGGAGTGAAAGGACCATTTAAATGGGGTTCTAATGTATCTAAATCAATTTCGATTACCTGATCGAAGTATTTTTCTGGATTTGCATATACCTCAGGATCCGCCGTCAAGTGCTCACGAACTTGATCCGCCATTGCAGCAACATCCGCACGACCCGTTGATTGTAAATAACGCGCCATGGAATCATCATAACCGAATGTTGAGGTAGTTGCACCAATTTCAGCTCCCATGTTACAAATAGTACCTTTACCTGTACATGACATAGAAGTTGCTCCTTCTCCGAAATATTCAACCACACAACCTGTACCACCTTTCACTGTCAAGATACCCGCTACTTTTAAGATAACGTCTTTGGGTGCGGTCCAACCGTTTAATTTACCCGTTAATTTAACACCGATTAATTTCGGAAATTTCAATTCCCAAGCTAATCCTGCCATCACATCACAAGCATCTGCACCACCCACACCGATAGCGATCATACCTAATCCACCCGCGTTAACCGTGTGTGAGTCAGTACCGATCATCATTCCACCTGGGAATGCATAATTTTCTAAAACGATTTGGTGAATAATTCCTGAACCTGGTTTCCAAAAACCAATTCCGTATTTGTTTGAAACCGACGACAAAAAGTCGAAAACTTCTTTTGATTGTTTGTTTGCAAAAGCCAAATCGACGGATGCGCCTGATTTTGCTTGAATCAAATGGTCGCAATGCACAGTTGTTGGCACAGCGACAGTTTTTTTGCCGGCGTGCATGAACTGCAAAAGTGCCATTTGGGCGGTTGCATCTTGACAAGCCACACGGTCTGGAGCAAAATCGACATAGTCGGCACCACGGTTGAAAACTGCATTTGGCGTTTGTGACCAAAGGTGCGAATACAATATTTTTTCGGTCAACGACAGCGGACGCCCAACGATTTCGCGCGCTTTGTCGACACGCTCGGCCATTGTGGCATACACTTTTTCAATCATTTGAATATCAAAAGCCATACAAATTTGTTTTTAAGATTGTTTGTGTTGCAAATTTACGAAAACGATT
>JBDKFF010000282.1:0-5709 GCA_039798865.1 Bacteroidota bacterium | reverse complement strand
ACAGCAACACTAAAAGCTTGCTTGAAGCCTAGGTTACTTACACTTGATCGCACAAGGCGACCCACTCTTTTGTAAGAATGAATCATAAGTGAAAAATTAAGGGTTAAAAATGATTAATGATTCTTTGTGGTTTTGTTTCGACCAAAAACTGCTATGTAAACGTTTAGAGTCCATGGCTAATTTCAAAACCAAGGCAAAAAAAAGAATAAAAAATTGAATAAAAAAATGATTTTCATTAATGAATCGGGGATTCTGCCCAAACAAATAGGACGAAAATTAGAATTTCTTGAAAAGTAGCACAGTGTAGGACAGATTCTCGAAATAATCTAATTTATACTTATATATATTCAGCAAGGTATATTTAGCTCCTGAATGTGCCTAAAAATGCTCAAAAGGGATTGTATTTTTTCAATAGAAAATTTTTTTCAAAAAAAATCAAATTATTTATCGGCAATGAATTACCTGTAAGAATTTGATCAAAAACGGAATAATCCAATTTGTTGTATTTTTTGGACAGTGCTAAACTGTTCAACTCCCATTAGGGTAGCGGATCATAGCCACTTCCACCCCAAGGATGACAGGAGGAAATACGTTTAATGCTGAGTCGAAAACCTTTTAAAAATCCATACTTCATAAAGGCCTGCTTAGCATATTCCGAACAGGTGGGTTGGTACCGACAAGCGTTTGGAAGGAATGGAGAAATGCCCCCCTGGTAAATTTTAATCAATAAGATAAATATATACTTCATCCAACATGCTTTATTAGGCCTTCAAGTTACAGAGTTTCCGATAAATAAAGAGAATCAGCCCTTGATTTAAAAAACGATTTAAGCTAAATTGCTTTGAAATGAAACGCTTGCTTGATTACATGCTTCACTTACCTAAAATGCCAAAAATCATTGGCGCCATTTCAATTTGTATATTAGTAGGACTATTAGCCGCCTCTCATCCCACTCAAAGTTTTTTCCACAACAAAACGTTGGCCGAAAAACGAAATGATTCTTTGGCTAGTTTATTTAATCCCGAGGTTGCTAAACAAAAGTCAATCAAACTCGACACATTCTTCAATAAATTAAAAGCCACTTATGGATTTAATGGGGCTGTTTTGGTTGCCCAATATGGTAAAATCATTTACAAAAAGGGTTTTGGCTATTCAAATTACTTCACCAAAAGCAATATCAATACGCATACCCATTTTCAATTAGCCTCTGTTTCCAAACAGTTTACCGCAGTGGCAATTATGCAATTGAAAGAAAAAGGCCTGCTGAATTACGACGATCCCATTTACAAACACATCCCGGGGTTTCCCTATGATTCCAGCTTAACGATCCGCAGTCTCTTAACGCATCGTTCTGGATTATCCGATTATGCGTATAATATGGATAAGATCTATGACAAAAAAGTTCCTCTGACAAATCAGAAAGTTGTCGAAATGATGGTTCGACTGAAACCCCACATCGATTACCGCCCGAACGCTAAATTCAGTTACAACAACACCAATTACATGCTACTAGCCTACATCGTAGAAAAACTCAGTGGTATGAATTTCAGAGAATACGCGAAGAAAAACCTTTTTGAAGCAGCGGGTATGTCGGAGTCATTTGTTTATGACCCTTTGCACCCAGAGATGCTTCGAACCGCCGCGACAGGTTACGTACCTAGGCGAGGAGGGCCCGTCGTTTCTGAATTTAATCACCTCGATGGCGTGACAGGGGACAAAGGGATATATTCGACAGTTGAGGATCTCTACCATTGGGACACGGCACTCAATGAAGAAAAACTCGTGAAGTTCTCTACGCTAGAAGAGGCTTTTACCCCGCAACACACTTCGCCCAAAGTCCTTCCTAAAAACTACGGTTTTGGATGGAGACTCGCCCAATTAGACAATGGCGAGTGGCTAACCTACCATACCGGTTGGTGGCATGGCTTCAAAAATTATTACCTACACAATCCCAAGGACAATTCAGCGATCATTATCCTAGGAAATATGGCAAATCACGCATTAT
This sequence comes from Bacteroidota bacterium, assembly GCA_039798865.1. Classification (GTDB taxonomy): domain Bacteria; phylum Bacteroidota; class Bacteroidia; order Cytophagales; family Spirosomataceae; genus Aquirufa. Next base: position 3,704 of record JBDKFF010000282.1, on the reverse strand, counting down.
CAAAAGTAAATATAGTTCAATCCATTTTATACCCAGAAAAGGCTAACTTGTTCCTGAAAGGAGAAGCCCTACCCGCTGAGTTTGTACAAGGCGGCAATTAAATCAACCGATATGAAAAAATCACTCATCCTCAGCCTCTGCTTATTTTGCCTAAGCACAATTGCCTTCGCTCAAAATACAGATGATGCGATCAAAGCGACCGTTGCTAATTACTTTGAAGGCATTACGACCGGAGATACCGCAAAATTGAACAAGGCCTTTCATAGTGCAGCAATTCTACGCACCGTGAATGCTAGTTCGGGTAAAGTTCAAGACTTTCCGATCAAAACCTTTATTTCCAAAACTCCCGTAGGCGGAGTAAAAGCAAGCGGGAAACTAATCAGCTATTCTTATGCTGGCATTTCAGGCCTTGCTGCGGTCGAGTTGCAATTTGCCGACTTCAAATACCTCGATCTATTGAGCCTACTAGAAATAAACGGAGAATGGAAAATCGTAACACGCGTATTCAGTCGGGTGAATTTAGATGTCAGCCTAAAAGGTAGCGCTTCAACAGCCTCAAAAGCCGTAAGCACACCCGCACCCGCAAAGAAGAATACGGCCAATGCTAAACCTAAAAAAGATGATGGTTGGTAGTTGGACGTTAAACATTGTAGAGACGCGATACTTCGCGTCTTTTTTTATATATGGAATAGACTAACGTCTAAAGTCTTTACTCTTATTTATGCAAAAACGATAAAGCTATCGAACTGATCAACATCAATATCCCCAACACAAAAAATACCGTTGGATTCAAAACCGGAATCGAGGTTTCATTCAGAGAAGCCTCATAAGGATTATCCATTAAATAACGTACTGGTATTTCCTGGCCCACCTCGCAATTACGAGCTAAACCTTTATCCGCCTCCCGACGAAATTCAGAACCATTCACATAGTACGACACAATCGGAAAATAAATCGGGAAACGACCTGAGTGATCATCCCGTGCATAACGCTTAGAAATTTCAACAATTTTCCCGTAAGTCATCTTGGAATGTGCGATCCAAGATTGACGCTTTTTATACAACACAACCCCAACGCCGATTAAGGCAAAAGCAATGAATGAAAACAGCACCAAAAACAAGGTCATGGATCCCTGAAAGGAACCCGTTGGCCGAGCTGAAATCAATAAAACATTTGCGAATTGCATGTACTAAATCTAAATATTTCATCAAAAGAATGACAAATAAATCTGAAAATCAAATAGTTAACACGTTGACAAAAAAACATGCCAGGTTGCATTTTAAAGGCCTAAAACACATTTTTTGCGAAATTCCGAAAAACAGGATTTCATTTTGACCAATTCTTGGAAAAAATTGGAGAATTATGCGAAAACTGCTTTTCGAAATCAATAGAATAAGCCCAAAAATATATTTTTCGAAAATTTGATATTTCTTTCAAATTCGTATTTTTGACCTACAAGAAACCTATTAAAATGAAAAATTCAACTCGATTACAACTCATGACCATGATGTTCCTCATGTTCTTCGGCTGGGGAGCCTGGTACGGTCAGATGAGTAAATACCTACTAAGCACCTTACACGCCACAGGCGACCAAGTGGGCAACGCCTATTTAACCTTCGCCATTGCATCCCTAGTAGCTCCATTTTTTGTGGGACTCATCGCCGACCGTTTTTTCGCCGCTCAAAAAGTAATGGGGGTATTAAACATCCTGGGAGGTATACTACTTTATTTGTTGGCACAAACCAAAGACCCCGAGGTATTCTTTTGGTATATTTTAGCTTATACACTTTGCTTTGCGCCCAATTTGGCCTTATCAAATTCGATCGCGATGAAGCAAATGAACAATCCCGAGAAAGAATTTGCGAATATCCGAGTGACTGGCACAGTCGCATGGATTGTCGTAACCAATATCATTGGATTTTATGCCTTGGGTGACAATGTGGCTATTTTTCAAATTGCCATGTATAGCTCATTTGTTTTAGGTATCTATGCTTTTTTCCTACCGGACACTCCCCCAAAAGCTGATAAAGATGCCTCAATTGCACAGATAATTGGATTAGATGCCCTGCAATTATTTAAAGACCGATCTTTCTTAATTTTCTTTATTTCTTCCATCTTAATCTGCATTCCATTGTCTTTCTATTATGCCATGGCTAATCCGTCCCTAACAGATTCGCACATGAGCAATGTGGAAAACAAAATGTCGCTTGGTCAAGTATCCGAGGTCGTATTCATGTTGTTAATTCCATTTGCATTTACCAGACTTGGCGTAAAAAAGATGCTCATCGTCGGATTAATCGCTTGGATTATCCGTTTTGTATGCTTCGGGTATGGAGATGGTATTTCGAGTGAATGGATTCTCTTCATCGGAATCATCTTGCATGGAGTCTGCTACGATTTCTTCTTCGTAACCGGCCAAATCTACACCGATCAAAAAGCTGGTCCGCATATCAAGAATTCGGCACAAGGCTTAATCACCCTAGCCACCTACGGAATCGGTATGGGAATAGGCTCTAAACTTTCCGGAATTGTATTGGATATGTATACCCAAAATGGCATTCATGATTGGAAATCCGTTTGGATGGTACCCGCTGGAATCGCCTTATTGGTATTGATTTTGTTTATTTTATTCTTCCAAGACAAGAAAAAAATCGCCTAGGTATTCTTGATTTTTCGAAGCATCCAGGGTACAATCGCTGGGACGAATTGTTTCACCAAAAGACCAAATCGTTCCAGCGCTCCACCCACAAAAAATTCATTTTTGCCTTGGGCTACTGCGTCGACAATCTTCCTCGCCGTCAAAGCAGGGTCTAGCCCTTTGGCCTGATTCGGATCCATTTGGCCATATTTTTCCCCATGTTCATTCATCGCATGGATGGATATCTCGGTGCGAATATAACCCGGCAAAATCGTACTGACTTGCACGCCATAGCTGTGTAATTCAGCACGAACCGAATCAAAAAAACCAATTAATGCATGCTTAGTCGCGCCATACGCAGCGCGACGGGGCGTCGATATACGCCCGGCAACAGAGGCTATCGGTACGAATATGCCGGATTTCTGAGATTGAAATTGCGGGATAACTTTTTGCACCAAATGCACAATGGAAAAGAAATTAATCTCAAATAATCGTCGGTAAACCTCAAACTTCGTATCCAACACAAAAGATCGCTGACTTACCCCAGCATTCAAAACCAAGACATCCAGTCGGCCAAATGTCTGTATTACCTGCTCCACTTGGCACGCATGACTATCCAAGTCGACCATATCAAAGGGCAAGACCAGCACACTGTTTCCGTGCAGCTCACAGGCCTTGGCTACCCGTTGGAGTTCTGCCTCCCGACGAGCCGATAGCACCAAATGAGCACCTTTTGAGGCAAATTCATAGGCTAATGCCTCCCCGATTCCCGAGGATGCACCTGTAATCCAGACAATTTTGTTTTTGAAATCCATGTGTCAAATATAGAAAAGTAGCGACACGATACCTCGTGTCCCAAAAAAAAGACGCGAAGTATCGCGTCTCTACATTAATGAAAAACCGTATCCCAGATGAGCCAAATAAACTCGTAGAGACGCGATACCTCGCGTCTAGTTAAACCACATCTAAACCACCAAAGACGCGAAGTATCGCGTCTCTACAAACTTTCCAGCTCCCTGAAAAACTCTGCCATTGGGTTAACTTCGAGCAGTTGCAACTTCTGCCA
>JBDKFF010000281.1:0-4222 GCA_039798865.1 Bacteroidota bacterium | reverse complement strand
TATTTCCGATACATCACCGTCTTCACCGCATCAATCGTGCGAGCTACGTTCGGTAAAATTTCCTCGATTAAGGTGGGAGCGTATGGCAATGGCAGGTCACGTGAATTCACACGTACCACCGGTGCATCTAAATAATCAAATGCCCAGCGTTGTAAATGATAAGCAATCTCAGATGAAATGGCTGATAGTGGATTAGCCTCCTCAACAACTACACAACGATTCGTTTTCTTAACAGATTCCACAACAGCTAAATAATCAATCGGACGTACGGTACGCAAATCAATTACTTCCGCATTGATTCCTTGCTTTGTCAACTCCTCTACGGCTGGCAATACAACACGTGGTAACATCTTACCAAAAGTCACAATAGTCACATCCGTTCCTTCCTTCACGATATTTGCCTTTCCAATGGGAATCAAATATTCACCCTCTGGAACAAGCCCCTTATCGCCATACATTAATTCCGATTCCATGAAGATAACCGGATCATTATCACGAATCGACGCTTTCAATAAACCTTTAGCATCTGCCGGTGTAGCCGGAACCACCACCTTTAATCCAGGTGTATTCGCATACCAATTTTCAAAATTCGACGAGTGCTGAGAAGATAATTGCCCCGCATTTCCCGTAGGTCCACGGAAAACAATTGGACAAGAATATTGACCGCCGGACATCGACATCAATTTAGATGCGGAGTTAATTACTTGGTCAATGGCCACCAACGAGAAGTTGAAAGTCATAAACTCAACAATCGGACGTAAACCATTTGCGGCAGCTCCTACACCAATACCCCCAAAACCTAATTCAGCAATCGGTGTATCAATGACACGCTCCGGACCAAATTCGTCCAACATACCCTGAGACACCTTATAAGCACCATTATATTCCGCAACTTCCTCTCCCATTAGGAATACAGTTTCGTCGCGGCGCATTTCCTCTTGCATAGCCTCACGTAAGGCTTCTCTAAATTGAATTTCTCTCATATGATTTCTAAGTTTTGGGCATTCCCAAGCAGCGACAAAATTAGGCAAGAAAAAGCATACCACAAAACCAAAATTCAGGTTAGAATCGGTCTATTTTAGTAAAATCATCGTATTTTTGACATTATATCGAATAAATCCAACTATGTCCGTTCAAATAGGCCCTATTTCCGAGTCCCTTTCGTCATTTTTACATCAGCATGACTACTCTCACATCGCTGTCATTGTTGACGAAAAGACACAGAAGCATTGCCTACCTTTAATCCAATCTTTACTCCCACAGAAATTCACAAAAATTGTGATTCCTTCAGGAGAAGACCACAAAACCCTTAGCACTTGCGAGAAGATTTGGGCGGCTATGACGAAGGCTAATATGGATCGCCATGGTCTTGTGATTAATTTAGGTGGAGGCGTCATCGGTGACATGGGGGGATTCTGTGCCTCTACATATAAGCGTGGAATTGATTTTATTCAAATCCCAACGACCCTCCTAGCCCAAGTAGATGCGAGCGTAGGCGGGAAACTAGGCATCGATTTTCACGGATTAAAAAATCACATTGGCGTATTCCAATTACCCAAAACGGTTTTAATTGACCCCAACTTCATCCAAACCTTACCCGAAAGACAGAAGCTTTCCGGCTATGCTGAAATCATCAAACATTGCTTGATTCGTGATGCGGATAAGTGGGACATCATTGCGCATTTGGATTTTGACCAAGTGGATTTAGCGGATTTGATTGCTCATTCCGTGGAAATTAAGAAGGCCGTTGTTGCCGAAGACCCGAAAGAAGCTGGATTGCGAAAGATATTAAACTTTGGCCATACACTAGGACACGCCGTGGAAACCTACTTATTGAGCCAAGGCAAACGAGCTATTTTACATGGAGAAGCTATCGCCGTGGGTATGATCACCGAAGCCTATTTGGCAAAGGAAAGAGATTTGATTTCGGCAGATGAGTTAGCGGCCATCGAAGCCATGTTGTTTGCCACTTATGGACGGGTCAACTTAAAAAATAATGAGATTCCTGCCATCATCGCCCTAACGGCGCAGGATAAAAAGAATAAAGGAACGGAAATTCGCTTTTCTTTATTGACTGGAATTGGTGATTGTGGTTACGATATTCCCGTATCCAAAGCCGAAATGAAAAAGGCCTTGGAGTATTACATCGCCTAATTATTCGATAACCTGAGGTACTTTAAAATACTGCTCATTGGTATCCGGCCCTAAAGCCAAGGCCTTCTCACGAGAAAGTGTATTGCTCGATTGATCTTCCCGTAAATGATTCAAAGCCGAAGTCATGTGCGCCAAAGGGGCAACTCCATCCGTATCCACCGCATTTAATGCTTCCATCCAATCCAAGACCTTATTGATCGAATCCTGCATCTCTCCCACTTTCGATTCTTTCAAATCCAATCGGGCCAAATGGGCAATTTTCACGACATCCTCTTTACTTACCTTCATCTTTCTTCGTTCTTAATTTTTTATCCTCAGGCATCTCCTTGTCCAAAAAAGCATTGAGCACATCTCGATCTAGACTTGAAGTGATTTGACCCAAGGAATCAATATTCATTTCAAATCCCGCTAAATCCGGATGCACTTTAGGTGCCTTAGGTTTCGACTTTGCTTTGCCTTTCATAACTTATAGCTTGGGGAAAATTTGCAATGCGGTATTCAAACGATCAATTACCTGATCTTTGCCCCATAATTGCATGGAAATCATCAAATCAGGGCCAGCTCCATTTCCACTCAAAGCTACACGTAGCATTTGCATCACTTTTCCCATCTTAATTCCACCCGCCTCTAAACAATCATGAATGGCTTGTTTGATACTATCCGCATCCCAAACCGATACCTGCGGCAAAGCCGTGGCAATCAACGCTAAACCATTCGCAGCTTCCTGATTCCATTTATTCTGAATCACTGCTTCGTCGTAAACACTAGGTTTTTCAACAAAAGACGCAACCAAATTCGATAACTCCTGAGGGAACGTAATGCGATCCAAAAATAAGCCAACAAACGCTATTGCTTGATCAGTAGGCAAATTCCCTAAATATTCCTTTGCCAAATCCGCTGGCGACTGCTGTTTTAGGTATTGCTCATTAAACCATTTGGCCTTATTCACATCGAATTTGGCTCCAGCTTTATTGATACGCTCCAATGAAAAGGCATCTACCAATTCCGTTAGGCTAAATAATTCTTGTTCCGTGCCGGGGTTCCAACCTAAAAATGCCAAGAAATTCAAGGTTGCTTCGGGTAAATATCCTTCTTGCTTAAATCCTTTGGAAACCGCACCCGTTTGAGGATCCGTCCATTCCATGGGAAAAACAGGGAAACCACCCAAGTCGGCATCTCTTTTCGACAACTTACCATTACCCTCTGGCTTCAGCAACAAGGGCAAATGTGCAAATTGTGGTGCTGTCCAACCGAAGGCTTGGTATAACAAAATATGTAATGGGGCCGATGGCAACCATTCTTCTCCTCGAATCACATGGGTAATTTCCATGATGTGATCATCCACGACATTCGCCAAATGGTAGGTGGGCATGCCGTCCGATTTCATCAAAACCTTATCGTCGATACTCGAAGTATGTACATGCACCCAATCGCGAACCGAATCCTGAAAACGTATCTCGCCTTTCGCCGGAACTTTTAACCGAATAACATAGGGTGTATCTGAATCCAATAAAGCTTTCACCTCATCCGCGGGCAAAGCCAACGAATTTCGCAATTTAACACGCGTCAAAGCATTGTATTGAAAGGCAGAACCTTTGCTTTCAAACATCGCACGCATGGCATCTAATTCCTCGGAGGTATCAAAAGCATAATAGGCCTTCCCTTCTTGAATTAGTTGATCTGCATAGACTTTGTATAAATCCTTACGCTCACTCTGACGATAGGGAGCGTGAGGCCCCGAGGCGCCTACACCCTCGTCGGGGCTGATGCCCAACCAGGCTAAACTATCTAAAATGTATTGTTCGGCACCTGGCACAAAACGGGTTTGATCGGTATCCTCCACACGAAGAATAAAGGTTCCACCCATTTTTCGGGCAAAAAGGTAATTATACAACGCTGTTCTTACCCCACCGATATGCAAAGGACCGGTTGGACTAGGAGCAAAACGAACGCGAACAGATGCGGACATATATTATGATTTATAGGCAATACAAGAAATTTCAACGCGAACGTCTTTCGGTAGTCGGGCCACCTCAACCGTCTCCCGTGCCGGCGGATTCTCCGGAAA
>JBDKFF010000280.1:0-2701 GCA_039798865.1 Bacteroidota bacterium | reverse complement strand
CATCGGATTTTGGATCGATAATCGTAGCTTCAGGCAACTCCACTCCGTATTCCTCCATAAGCTGAACAATTATTTTTCGTTCACCTAATAGGATTGGAAATGCTATTCCCTCGTCATAAGCAACTTGAGCGGCTTTTAAAATTTTAATGTTATCTGCTTCCGCAAACACTACTTTCTTAGGATTGCTTTGAGCTTTGGAAGTGATATTTCTCAGTAATTCATTATCCAATCCGAGACGAGCCTTTAACTCGGTTTCATACCGGTTCCAATCCTTAATGGGGTTTTTAGCAACGCCCGATTCCATGGCTGCTCGAGCTACGGCAGGTGCCACAGAATAAATGAGCCTCGGGTCCAAAGGTTTCGGTATTATTTGTTCTCTTCCGAACGAAATATTCTTTTCGCCATAGGCCTGGATAACTTCTTCCGGAATCGTTTCTTTTGCGAGCGATGCGATAGCCTTAACCGCTGCCAATTTCATTGCTTCATTAATGGTTGTTGCTCTCACGTCTAATGCCCCTCGAAAGATGAAAGGAAATCCAAGAACATTGTTAACTTGATTCGGATGATCTGAACGACCTGTTGCCATGATAATATCTTTCCGAACGGAGGTCGCATCTTTGTAGGAAATTTCAGGGTCCGGATTTGCAAGGGCAAAAACAATGGGGTCTTTAGCCATTTTCTTAATCATATCCTTGTTCACCAAACCTCCTCTGGATAATCCAAGAAAAACATCTGCCCCTTTAAATGCCATATCAAAAGGCACGTCTTTCAAATGAACTCCAAAAAAGGACTTCATATCATCCAAGTCATCTCTAAAAGCACCAATAAGCCCTTTAGAATCGTACATAAAAATATTGGAAACCTTCACTCCCAGAGCAACATATAATTTGGCACAAGAAAGGGCTGAAGCCCCTGCTCCAGAAATCACCACTTTGATTCGATCAATTCTTTTTCGTGCTAGTTCCAATGCATTCAACAGCGCTGCTGAGGAAATAATGGCAGTTCCGTGTTGGTCATCATGCATAACAGGAATATCCAATTCCTCCTTCAAGCGACGTTCTATTTCAAACGCCTCGGGTGCCTTAATATCTTCCAAATTGATCCCCCCAAAGGTTGGAGCAATGGCTTTAACCGTTTGAATAAATAGTTCTGGATCTTTTGCATCGATTTCAATATCGAAAACATCAATGTCTGCAAAGATTTTGAACAGCAAACCTTTACCTTCCATAACGGGTTTGGAAGCTTCAGGACCGATATCTCCGAGGCCTAAAACCGCCGTTCCGTTAGAAATAACGGCAACGAGATTTGATTTACTAGTATATTTATAGACATCGTCTTTATTCTCCGCAATTTTCAAGCAAGGTTCTGCCACCCCGGGAGAGTAGGCAAGCGATAAGTCGCGTTGCGAGGAATAGGGTTTAGTAGGAATAACCTCGATTTTACCCGGTCTTCCTGATGCATGATAATCCAATGCATCTTGCTTTCTAATTTTGGCCATTCGTTTGTTGAATTACAATCCTAACAAGATTTCTGCTGGGTCTTTTGCCCCGAACAACATTCTTTCTGGATTCTCAATCATTTCTTTCACTTTTACAAGAAATCCAACGGATTCTTTACCATCAATAATGCGGTGATCATAGGACAAAGCCACATACATTATTGGGCGAATTTCTACCTTTCCATGGACCGCTACTGGGCGTTCCACAATGTTGTGCATACCGAGGATCGCGGATTGAGGTGGGTTGATAATTGGGGTAGAAAGCATGGAGCCAAATACCCCGCCGTTGGTAATGGTAAACGTTCCACCCGTCATATCTTCTGGGGTGATTTTTCCATCCCTAGCTTTGACGGCAAGACGTTTTATTTCTCGTTCAATTTCGGCAAGCGACATCTGTTCCGCATTTCTTAAAATTGGCACCATCAGACCCTTCGGAGAAGAAACCGCTATTCCTATGTCTGCATAGTCGTGGAATACGATTTCATTACCGTCAATTTGACCGTTTACTGCGGGAAACAATTTCAAGGCTTCCGTAACTGCTTTCGTAAAAAACGACATAAATCCGAGATTCACTTCGTGATGTTTAGCAAAGGCATCTTTGTATTTTGCTCGAAGATCCATCACCGGCTTCATATCAATTTCGTTAAAAGTTGTGAGCATAGCCGTATCGTTTTTCACGGAAACTAATCGCTCTGCAATTTTTCTTCGAAGCATGGACATTTTTTCACGACGAACCTCCCGAGTTCCGCCCCATCCACTCGCTGCACTTCCGTCGAAACCTGAAGCTAAGGCTTTCATGACGTCATTTTTCGTAATTCGTCCATCCCTACCCGTAGGTGAAACATGCTGGGTTTTTAAATTGTTTTCGGTCATTAGCTTGGCTGCTGCGGGAGAAGGCGTGCCTGCTGCGTAAGATACTGTTGGATTTGGATTAGGTGCAGGTGCAGCAGGTGTAGGAGTAGGTGCAGGAGCAGCCTGTGGCGAGGGAGTGGGCTCAGCTTTTGCCGAGTCAATCCCTGGGGTCCCCTCAGGCTTTGCCGCACTTGTATCGATTAAGCACACAACTTGTCCAACCTTTACGGTATCGCCAGCCTCTGCTTTCAACGTAATAATACCGCTTTGTTCGGCGGGTAGTTCAAGGGTTGCTTTGTCGGAATCCACTTCGGCTATTGCCTGGTCCTTTTCGACGTAATCTCCATCAGC
>JBDKFF010000279.1:0-4328 GCA_039798865.1 Bacteroidota bacterium | reverse complement strand
ATGGCAAAACGGATCAAAGTAACTTCCATGAATATACCGTCTTGCGTCAAGGGCAAATTCCTGCGTCAACAATTTTCGTCATGCCTAGTCAGGATGAACCGGGTGGTGTAGGTGAACCTGGATTACCTCCGATTGCCCCTGCATTATGTAATGCAATATTTCTCGCGACGGGAAAACGTGTACGTACGCTACCATTTGATTTAAGTTCCATATAAATGGTCGGTGTAATTTTAGCAGCGGGGGCATCCTCTCGTTTAGGGGAAGCGAAACAATTATTAGTTTACAAGGGCCAAAGCCTCTTGGAGCGATCTGTTCGCTTGGCATTTTCCGTATGTCAAGAGGTAGTAGTTTGTCTTGGGGCTGAGGTGGATCAATCGATTCGGATTGTTGAAAATTTGCAGAAGGAGTTTCCAAATACGTCTTTTGTCCAAGTAAAAGATTGGGAAAAAGGGATGGGGGAGACGCTAGCCGTTGGGCTGAAAGCTGTCGATGATTCACAGGATGTATTGGTGTTACTCTGCGACTTGCCCTTTTTGACAAATGCTCATTTAACGAATTTGACTTCATTGGCTAATCCACATAGAGCCATCGTCGCGTCATTTCAAGGCGTTAATTCACCTCCTGTCTTGATTCCAAGTGCATTAAGACCTTTGTTTAAGAATTGGAGCGGCGATCAAGGTTTAGGTAAATTTTGGCGCCAAAATCCAATGCTATGTCAAATCGTTCATTATTCGGATAAATTTAGGGATGTCGATGTTCCGGAGGATCGGGAATATTGGGGGATTTAGATAGACTTTAGTCGTTGGACGTTAGACGTTGGAATGTAGATGCGCAATACTTCGCTTTCTATTTTAATTTTCGTAGAGACGCGATACCTCGCGTCTTTTTTTCTTTTGGCAAGCCTGTCATTATTGCCAAACAAAGATTGGTTTTCACAATTATGCCTAGGCTGAAGTCTAGAGTTACACAATTAATACTCTCAAACATTAGTCTAGGGATTTGTTATTCATACCATGGCTGGTTCCGCTGGTTAAAACCAGAAGATAAAACACAAAGGTGTTTACCTCTAATTTTTGTGACGCGAGGTATCGCGTCTCTACACTAAATTTATTACCTTTGTCGCTTCCTTGCATCGATGCAACAACATTTTTTAATTAACATACCAGCGTGGAATCTAACGAAAGCCTACCAACCGTAGAAACAGCCAAAAAATTGGGATTATTGCCTGAAGAATATGATCGTATTCAGGAAATTTTAGGGCGTAAACCGAATTTTACTGAGTTATCTATTTTTTCTGTCATGTGGTCAGAGCACTGCAGTTACAAAAACTCAATTGTTTGGTTGAAGACTTTACCGAAAGACTCACCACGTATGTTGGCCAAAGCCGGTGAAGAAAACGCAGGTTTGGTGGATTTAGGGGATGGTTTAGGTTGTGCCTTCAAGATTGAGTCACATAATCACCCATCTGCTTTAGAGCCTTATCAAGGTGCGGCAACGGGTGTAGGTGGTATCAATCGTGACATTTTCACGATGGGTGCTCGTCCAATTGCCCAATTAAATTCCTTGCGTTTCGGAAATATCGAATTAGCCAAAACCAAATGGTTGGTAAAGGGAGTTGTGAAGGGAATTGGTGATTATGGTAATGCCTTTGGTATTCCTACGGTCGGAGGTGAAGTGCAATTTGATGATTGTTACAATGTGAACCCACTTGTAAATGCATTTTCTGCCGGTATTTTAAAAGTAGGTACGCAAGCTTCGGCAATATCTTATGGCGTAGGTAATCCGGTATTTATCGTGGGTTCTGCGACAGGTAAGGATGGCATTGGTGGTGCGAGTTTTGCATCGGAGGACATTACAGCTAAATCAACGGAGAAATTGCCTGCGGTGCAAGTAGGTGATCCTTTCCAAGAAAAATTATTATTGGAAGCTTCCTTGGAGATTATCGAAGCGGGTTGTGTGATTGGTATTCAAGACATGGGTGCGGCGGGTATTATTTGCTCGACCTCGGAGATGTCGGCGAAAGGAGAACATGGAATGATTATCGATCTTTCGAAAGTTCCTACGCGTCAGGCCAACATGAAGCCGTTCGAGATTTTGTTATCAGAGTCGCAAGAACGTATGTTGATCGTCGTAGAAAAGGGTCGTGAAGCGGAGGCGAAGAAGATTTTTGATAAATGGGATTTGAACTGTGAGCAGATTGGTACGGTAACGGACACCAAACGTTTGGAATTCTATCAAGATGGAGTTTTGGTAGCTGATGTTCCGGCGGATGATTTGGTATTGGGTGGAGGCGCACCGGTATATCACCGGGAGTACAAGGAGCCGGCTTATTACCAAGAGTACAAGAAATTTGATATCAATTCCGTACAAGATATTCCAGCGGCAGAATTGCCAAAGGCTTTTGATTTCTTGATGAATCATCCAAACATTGCTTCGAAGAAGTGGGTAGCGGAACAATATGATTCATCAATTGGTCGGGCGAATCGTAACACGAACGCTCCATCGGATGCGGGAGTTGTGAAGGTACATGGATCGGATAAATCGATTGTTATTACGGTCGACTGTAATTCACGTTATGTAAACGCGGATCCAGAAGAGGGTTGTGCAATGGCGGTTGCTGAGGCGGCTCGAAATATTGTTTGTTCAGGAGGAACGCCTGTGGCGATTACCAACTGCCTTAATTTCGGTAATCCTTACGTTCCAGAAGTTTACTGGCAATTCGTGGGTGCTATTAAGGGAATGAAGAAGGCTTGCGAGGCGTTTGAAACACCAGTAACGGGCGGAAACGTGAGTTTCTACAATCAGTCTTCGGATGAGGGACCTGTATTCCCAACGCCTACGATTGGTATGTTGGGTATTTTGGAGAAACCTGACAATAAAATGACTTTGGACTTTAAGGCCGAGGGAGATTTGGTTTATCTAGTAGGGGAGTCGGTAAACGACATCGCTTCTTCTGAATTCTTGTATTCATACCGAAAGGTGAAGGCTTCGCCGGCACCGCATTTTGATTTACCGACAGAGCAATTGGTTCAAAAAGGAATCTTAGGCTTAATCGAAGGTAAATTAATCCAATCGGCGCATGATGTGTCAGATGGAGGTGTCTTGGTTACTTTGGCTGAATCTGCATTCCCAAGAGGATTAGGATTTGATGTAAAATCAACCGCTGGCATTCGTCAAGATGCCATGTGGTTTGGCGAGGCGCAATCGCGTGTGATTGTTTCGGTATCTCCTTCGAAAAAGGCAGAATTTGAAACGTATTTAGCTGGTTTAGGCGTGAAGTCGATCCAATTGGGTACTGTGAAGGGCTCCGATATGGTGGTGGATGGACAAGTGGTAAGTACCTTAGCAAAAGCATCAGGATCTTATTTCACGGCTTTAGAAACAGCCTTAACAAAATAATTTGAGAATGAGCCGCTATGCACTGCAATTCGCTTATGATGGCGGCTCGTTTCATGGATATCAGATCCAACCGAATGCACCGAGTGTGCAAGCGGAATTAGAGGAAAAATTGAGTCTTTTGTTGGCTGAGCCCATTGCAATCACGGGAAGTGGTCGGACAGATACAGGCGTTCATGCTTCCCATCAAATTGCCCATTTTGACACAAACTCAGACATTGATTCGAATTTTGTTTATCGCTTGAATCGAATGTTGTCGCCTGCATTGACAGCACAAGCTATTTATTCCGTATCCAATGATTTTCATGCGCGTTTTGATGCTTCCTCGCGGATTTATGAATATCGAATCACCCGCCATAAGAATCCTTTTTTGCGCGATTTTGCGTATTGGTATGAGGCCGACTTGGATGTGGGGGCGATGAATGAGGCGGCTCAATTACTGCTCCATCATACTGATTTTCAATGTTTTTCGAAGGTGAAGACGGAGGTCAACACTTTTGATTGCACAATTATGCGTGCTTTCTGGGAAATGCGTGGCGATACCTTGGTCTTTACCATTGAGGGGAATCGCTTCTTACGAGGCATGGTTCGTGCGGTCGTTGGGACGCTCTTGGAAATCGGGATGGGTAAATGGACAAAGGCTGATTTACAGCGGATATTGGAATCGAAGAGTCGGCAAGAAGCGGGCCGCGCGGTTCCCGCTCAGGGATTGCACCTCGTTCAGGTGACTTATCCAGAGGCTAGCTTTGGCGCCAGATGTTCATAATGACATCCATCAGGCTCGCGGCCGATTTAATTTGAATGCTTTTGGGTTTATAATTCAGGCCCTTCAAGTTGTATTTCGAAATCCAAATCTCTTTAAATCCTAGCTTTTCCGCCTCAGCGATTCGTTGATCGATGCGCGTCACGGAACGTAATTCTCCTCCAAGGCC
>JBDKFF010000278.1:0-3197 GCA_039798865.1 Bacteroidota bacterium | reverse complement strand
ACGCGAAGCAAATGGTTTCGTATATCATGAGTTTGAGCGAGCCAAAGGCTTCCAACAAGATTGCCTTGAAAGGGGAGTTGGCTTTGGTGAAACCCGAAGGCCAAAAAGCATCGAAAGGTGTTTTCGTTGTTCGTGCTACCTATGTAGACAAGGGGAACAAGAAAATTGCTCCGGTTCAATCCGAGAAGTGGGTGTTCTTACGTGCGCCTCAATTGGATGTAGAGAAAGCGGATGTTTCGAAGGGAATTATGCAATTAATTACACCGGGCCGGTCGACGAACATGGTGGGTCAAAATCCTTACTTAGGTTACAAAGGATTGGATTTGACAGGTATTTCGACGATTGATATTTCGGCATCTGCACAGGCACGTACGAATGCGGCTGGGGGTGTGATTGAGATTCGTTTGGATTCGCCAACGGGTCCCGTGATAGGAAAAACGAATATGATTGAGGTATCCCAAGGTGGATTTGGTGGACCGCCAGCGGCTGCGACTCCGGGTAAGGGGGCTCCGCTAGGAACTGCAGCGGCTGCGCCGGCGGCACCGGCTGCAGCACCTGCCACAGGAGCACCGGCTGCGGGGGCGCCGGCCCAACAAGCGCCACGACGTCCAGCACCATCCTCACAGAAAGTTGCGATCCAAGCAACAGCTGGCGAGCATGATGTCTATTTTGTGGCGGTGAATCCGAAGGCTGCGGAGCAACAAATTGTTGTCCAAATCCAAGGGATTGAGATGAAAAAATAGCTTAGATAGCTAGTATAACAGGGGCTTATTTGTCTTTATGATGAATAAGCCCTTTTTTATGCGCTATACCCTTGTTCTCCTTTTAATTTCATCGAGCGTATTCGCTCAAAAAAATATCACAGCAGCTTCGGATGCCACGGCACCCCTTCATGCTTTACAGCCGGATTATCCGACGCGTTATGGCGCTGCTACGGCCCAAGAGGTACAATCGGTCATCGACCGTGTTTACAATTACCTTGAAGTGGCGACGCCAAATCAGTTTGTTAATAAATCCACCGGAGCAGTTTGGTCGCCCGGTCAACCTTTCGAGGAACAAACGGTTTTTTCCAAAGGGGATTTTCGACCGATATCATATGAGTGGGGGGTAACTTATTCGGGGATGTTGGAGCTAAGTAGAATTACGGGATCTCCGAAATACAAGGATTACGTTTTTAATCGCTTGAACTTGATCGCATCAGCGATTCCCGCTGCGCAGAAAAACGATTCTAAACATGTACTGCATGGCTTGATTCATCCGCGTGCTTTGGATGACATCGGAGCGATGGGGATGGCTGTGGTGAAGGCGAAGAAGGCAGGGTTTTCGACCAACATGTCTTTTGTGACCCAACGTGCGTCTGATTTTATCTTAAAGGAAGAGCATCGCTTGCCTGATCGCACTTTGGTTCGCATACGTCCTTTGCATCATACGATGTGGTTGGACGATGTATACATGGCCATTCCGGCTCTTTTGCAATTGGGGGAATACGAGGAGGCGGTCTTCCAATTCAATGCCTATCGCAAGCGTATGTTTAATCCAAACTTGAATATCTACATGCACGGATATTTAGTCGATGCGGAGGAGCATCCCGAGTTTCATTGGGCGCGCGCGAATGGCTGGGCTTTGTTGACGACTTGTGAAATGCTCGAGTTCCTCCCAGCGAATCATCCCGCCCGACCTGAAGTTTTAAAGCAGTTGAAACTACATTTAAAAGGTTTGATGTCCTACCAAGATGGGACGGGTTTTTGGCATCAATTGATTGATAAAAATGATTCCTATCTTGAGACATCGGCAACGGCAATTTACACCTATGTGATGGCCAAAGGGATTAACATGGGCTGGTTGGATCCGAAGACCTATGGCCCAGCGGCTTTGTTGGGCTGGAATGCCGTCGCATCTCGCGTGAACGAAAAGGGACACGTGGAAGGAACCTGCGTGGGAACGGGCTTGGCTTGGGATCCTGCTTTCTACTACCACCGACCGATTTCCCCATTTGCGGCGCATGGGTATGGCCCCGTTTTATTGTCGGGTTCGGCAATCATGGAATTGGTGAAGTCGAAGAATTATCAGATTAATGATTCAGCGGTTCATTTGAAATAAAGAATCGCTGACCTATCTTTGTATCGTGAAACGCATAATCGCCCTTTTATTGTTTCTTGCGATGCAGCTGCCCTTGATGAATCAATGGGGTGCTGTGGCGTATTATCGGGTGAATCAGGACTATATTGCTAAAAATCTTTGCGAGAATCGGGATAAACCGATGTTGAATTGTAATGGACAATGTTACTTGGCCAAGCAATTAAAGGCCGTCGAAGAAAAGGAGCAGAAATCGAACTCCGAGCGTTTAGAAAAAATGCCTGAAGTTGTTTTGGCATTTCAAGCGATTGAGCCTGTTTTCTCCGCTCGTTTCTCGGCACCTATTGCCATCGAAAATCATTTTTCTACGCAGGAATTCTTTCCTAACGCAGCCGCTAAAGGCTTTTTTCACCCACCTCAGGTTCGTTTGATTTAAGTGAGTTGACCCAAGTTTCAGTAATGATTCTTGCGGCTATGGTGTACACTTTGTATGCCTAAAATTATTTTTTTTCAAACGACAATAACATGAATTATAAAGGAATATTATGTGTCCTAGGATTAATCCTATGCGGCACCTCCACATTTGCGCAATCTAAAATCGATTCGTCTAAAACTACTCAATTAGAAGAAGTTATCGTTACGGCGAATAAGCGAGAAGAACGCCTCGTAAAAGTAAACACCTCCATTACCTCGCTATCTGCTAAGAAAATTGAAGATACGCGGACTTGGGGTTTAAGTGGCCTAGCGGCTTTAGTCCCAAATTATAATTATCAAGAACTTGGTGTTTCTTTCCAACAAATCCAATCGATACGCGGCATTCAAGTATTCAGTGAAAACCCTGCTGTTTCCACGTATATAGACGATGTGAACAACATTGATATTTTAGCTAACGGTTTTGCCTTGACTGATGTTGAACGAATAGAAGTGTTAAGAGGTCCACAAGGAACCTTGTATGGACGAAATGCCATGGGAGGAGTTGTAAATATTATTACGAAAAAGCCTACTAATAAAACCAGTGGATTTGCAGAATTAAGTTTCGGCAATCTAGGTTTACAACGTTACAGCGTGGGCTACAAGACCCCTTTGGTGAAAGACAAACTTTTCTTAGGCTTAAACGGTCT
>JBDKFF010000277.1:0-7373 GCA_039798865.1 Bacteroidota bacterium | reverse complement strand
AATTCGTTTCATAGGTGGTAAAAATACAAAAAAGCGACCACGAAACGCATCAAGTCTTTCCACAGATTTATGTAAATTACCGTTCAAAAGCATTCTTATGTCCAACAGCCTTACGCAATTTGCGCAAATTAAAGCCTTTGTATTCGATATCGATGGCGTCATGACCGACGGCAGTGTGCATGTCTTAGAAACGGGTGAGCATTATCGTACCTTTCACATCCGGGATGGCTATGCCATTGAAAAGGCGCGCGAAGCGGAATATAATCTTTGCGTAATCACGGGTGGTGGTCATCAAGGGGTTAAAAAACGACTCGAAAATCTGAAATTCCAAGATATCTATTTCGGTTTGGGCGGCAAAGATAAATTGGAAACCTACTTAACCTGGTTGGAGAAAATCGGTCTCGACGAATCCGAAATCTTGTACATGGGTGACGATGTTCCCGACTTAAAAATCCTATCCAGGCCCAAACTATTAAGTACCTGTCCGGCGGATGCAATTCCTGAAATTCAGATGGCATGTAAATATGTTTCCCCTTTTGGCGGAGGCAAAGGCGCTGTGCGGGATGTCATCGAAAAGGTCATGAAACTACAGGGTCGCTGGCCCGCATAAATCGCGAAACTATGGCATTAATTGTTCCAATCAAGGGGAATTCACCCCAATTTGGCCCAGAAAACTGGCAAGCGGCAAACGCTACGATTGTGGGCGATGTTACGTTTGGGTCACATTGTACCGTTTGGTATAATGCGGTTGTTCGAGGCGATGTCAATCGGATTCGAATAGGGAATTATTCAAACATTCAGGATGGTGCCGTGATTCATTGCACCTACCAAAAAACAGAAACCACTATCGGAAATTATGTCTCCATTGCACACAATGCGATTGTTCATGGCTGCACCATTGAAGACTATGTATTGGTGGGCATGGGAGCCATCATCATGGATGGCGCACTCATCGAAACAGGTTCTATCATCGCCGCCGGAGCTGTGGTAACCCAAAATACCCGCGTTCCCGCAGGTAGTATTTATGCCGGAAATCCCGCCAAATTATTGAAACCCGTAAGCCCCGAGGCTGCGGAAGTGTTCATGCGAACGGCTATGAATTACTTGGAATATGCGAGTTGGCAAAAGTAGAGACGCGATACTTCGCGTCTAATATGCTCGTAATTTATAAGACGCGAAGTATCGCGTCTCTACATGGCTGCGAGCTTATCCGCAATCGCCCTGTCATTCGCTAAACGTGGAACCTTATTTTGTCCCCCCAATTTCCCTTGGGATTTCATGTAATCGATAAAGGCATTTGTCGGCAAAATTGTCAACTTCAGAGGCTGTAGAACCTTTCCTTCAATCAAATCACGGTAATAAATATTCTGCGAAACCATGGAGGCCTCTAATGCCGCACTAAATTTGGCTGGATCATTCGGCTGTTGCGCAAACTCAACCAACCATTCGTGATAGGGTAATTCTCCAGCTGGTGGATTCACCTGCGGAGCCAAGGTAAACTCAACCAAACTCGCCTCTGGACAAGCCTTAAGTGCTTCGCTCATCGCGCGTTCCGCTTCCTCGGAAATCACATGTTCTCCAAAAGCCGAAATAAAATGTTTAATCCGGCCTGTCACCACAATTCGAAACGGATCTAATGACACAAATTTCACCGTATCGCCGATTGAATAGGACCAAAGACCCGCATTCGTTGTCATTAATAGCGCATAATTAACGCCCAACTTCACTTCGGAAAGCATCAAGCGCTTCGGTGTTCCGCTGAAATAGGTATCCATGGGAACAAATTCAAAAAAGATTCCCCCATCTACATTGAGCAATAAACCCTCCTCCCCACTTGAATCTTGAAAGGCAATAAATCCTTCCGAAGCCGGGTAAGTTTCCACGACATCGATATCCCGACCGATTGATTCCATCAATTTTTGTCGGTAAGGCTCAAAATTCACCCCGCCGGTCACAAACAATTGAAAATCAGGGAATAAGTCCCCGATCTTCTTTCCCGACAAACTCTCTAAACGATCGAAATACATCTGAACCCAAGGCGGAATTCCTGAGATCAATCCCATCCGCTGGTCAATGGTTTCGTGAACAATCGCTTCCAATTTCTCCTCCCAATCCTCGATGCAGTTCGTGGTGTAACTCGGCATTTGATTGCTTCGCAAATAGCCTGGAACGTGGTGATTGACGATGCCCGACAAACGGCCGGTTGGGATACCGTTTTTCTCTTCTAACTCCGGAGAGCCCGACAAAAAAATCAATTTTTGGTCTAAAAACTTCGCATTCCCTGAATAATGCACATAATGCAAAAGGGCATCACGTGCTCCCGTGATGTGGTAAGGCATCGATTCCTTCGAAATGGGAATGTATTTGGCGCCTGATGTGGTGCCTGATGTTTTAGCAAAATAAGCCGGCTTCCCTGGCCAAAGAATGTTAGGGGAGCCCAAAACCATTTCATCGATGTAGGTTTTCAGGTCCTCGTATTCGGCAATGGGTACGCGAATTTTATATTCGAGGTAATTACGGATTTTGTCGAATTCGTAGGCCAGTCCAAAGATGGTCTGCTCGGCCTTTTTAAGGTTGTTTTTCAACCAGGCTTCCTGAATTTGAATCGCTTGAGCGTGACTCTTCTGGTGTTTCTTGACCACCCGCTTCGCAAAAGGTTTCGCAAAAAAGGACCGAATTCCCATAGTGAATTACTTAAATACGCCCTGAGGATCGGGCATTTTTTCAGCTAAACTTTTGCCTAAATTTAAATCCAATTGTGTGATATCCAGCTTTCGACACTCATGCAAATAGGCCCAGGCATTTTCATATTTCTCCTGTAAATACGCGACTTGGGCTCGCTTCATCCAAGCGGTTGCATAATTAGGCGTTTGTAATAAGGCTTGCTGCAACAAGGAATCCGTCTCATCCAAGGTCCCGCAATCCATCGATTTCAAATAACAGCTCAATTTAACAATGGCCAAATCTACCCGTAAAATACTTTGTGTGCTATCTAAGGCGAGACCCTTTGAAAGAAATTCAATCGCCTTCGGAAAATCTTGACGCTGAAATGTGATTACACCCAGTCCCCAATAAGAATCAACTGCTTGATTGTCAAGCTCATGAACCAAATTAAAACGATAGGTGGCTGTATCCAAGTGACCTGATGCGACAAACTCCCAAGCGCGTTCTGAGAAAAACTCTACGGCTTCTTTTCGAGATCCGAAACTCGCATCGCAAGATTCCACAAATTGCTTTAACTCCTCCTGGTCTTTCGGCAATAGGGTCGTTTGACCATAAAGGGGAAGATACTTTGCTTCCTTGGGACTAGCGGCTTGTTGGCCCAGCATCAAGCTGCTCACAAGCATCAATAAAGAAATAAGACATACTTTCATCGCTGCAAATCTACCTTTTCTTTTTAGATGATGGTGCGCCCGGGCGAAATTTTGCATTTTTTCCGGGGCGATTGTTTCGTTGGGGCGGTTTTGGGGTAGAAACAGCTCCACCTTTGGGTCCCGTTTTAGTTACCGCTTTTCGATTAGGTACTTTTTGGCCACTAGCACGCGCCTTGATGACCCATTTTTTCTCGTGGAACGCGCCTTTGAAATCGGGATCCTCCCGCTTACGCTGATCATCCACCGCGCGCAACATATCTTGCTGCTCAACAAACGGCGTCTCTTCACGATCTACTTCATCTGGAAGTTGCTGAATATCAATCTTTTGCTGAATAATTTCTTCAATTTTCGCCCAATGATATTGCTCTGCCAGCGTAATAAACGTGATGGATTCGCCCACTTGATCTGCCCGGCCAGTCCGACCGATTCGATGCACATAATCTTCGTAAATTAGAGGAACATCGAAATTGATCACATGGGATACTTTGGGAATATCGATCCCGCGTGCGGCAACATCCGTCGTTACTAGTACACGAATAAGGCCTTCTCGAAAAAGCTGCATGGCATTAATTCGGGTATTTTGGCCTTTATTGGAGTGGATCGCACGAACTTGATCTTCGGGTAAGACTTTACGAATTAAGAATTTCTCAACTTGATTAGCGACATCCTTGCTCCGACAAAATATCATCACACGCTCAAAAGCATCTTGCTTTAGAAAATGCGCAAGCGCGTTTATTTTCGTACTTAAATTTGGTGCCTCGTAGACAAATTGGGTGACTTGGCTGGCAGGGGTGGCTTGCCTTGTAATCTCAACCTTGTGGGGAAACTCCAAAAATTCATGCGAGAGGTTCTCCACTTTTTCTGGGAAAGTCGCTGAAAATAGCCCATTTTGACGTTTTTTATACGGGATTTTTTCCAAAATCTCCCGGATCTGGGGCATAAAACCCATATCCATCATCTTATCCGCCTCATCCAAAATTAAGATCTTCAGATCCTTCACGACAATCGTATCCTTGCGATATAATTCTAAAAAACGACCCGGGGTCGAGACCAAAATATCGACGCCGTCTTCCAATGCTTGAATTTGCGTCTTGGGCCCCAACCCCCCATAAAGAGCAAGCATTCGAAGGTCTGTTTCCGCTGCCAGGCCAACCATCACCTCGTGAATCTGCATCACCAGTTCACGTGTGGGCGCTAAAATCAAGGCCCGAGGGTTTTTCCCTTGTGCATATTTACAACGCATGAGCACAGGTAAAGCATAGGCCGCCGTTTTACCGGTACCCGTTTGCGCGATCCCTAATACATCATGCCCTTGCAACATGAGTGGAATTGCCTTTTCCTGTATGGGGCTTGGCGTAGTGTATCCTAAAGCGTCACACGCGCGACACAATTGAGGGTTTAAGCCAAGCGAAGAAAAATCAGTCATATGATATTTTATCTAAGGGCCACAATTGACTCCTTGGAATTTCGTTCACGAACGCCGCCAGCGGCATTCGCTACAGCACATTCGTTTCCGGCACAAAGGTAGGCAAAATAAATTTGCCTACCTTTGAAACAAACATTCTCTCAAACATGCGTATTTGGGGCATTCGAATCCTACTTTGGGCCATCATCTCTTTCTTAACGGGAAGTTTCGCATCCCTATTTCTCTGGGGGCTGGATGAAATCGCAAAAAATCGACAAGCTTATTTTTTATTTGGACTACCCCTCATTGGATATTTACTAAATTGGTTTAGGCGCTGGGATTTTACTAAACAAGGAACGAATGACCTAATAAACCATTTACAGGGGGGCGCCTTTCATTCATCTTATTGGCTAGCGCCCTTTACCTTAGTCTCCACATGGTTTAGTCATTTAGTCGGCGCGTCAGTCGGCCGAGAGGGTGCCGCCGTATTCATGGGAGGCGCGATCGCTCAAACGAGTTCGGATAAATTTCAAGTTTCGACAGTGGAAAAATCCATTTGGATTCGTGCCGGAATTAGTGCGGGCTTTGCGGCAATTTTTGGAACTCCCTGGGCGGGCTGCTTTTTCGGTCTCGAAATCAAGGAGGTTGGAAAAATTCACCTACGTTCCATATTTGCCTGCTTAGCCACCGCTTTTGCCGCAAATTATGTAAGTCTCCACGTGTATGGCACAAAACACGTTTTATATCCCACCATTTTGTTGCCTGCCATTTCCGGCCTGTTTTGGGCCAAATTAGCGCTTATTGGGCTATTTTTGTCTCTCTTGGCGCGTACTTATAAGGCGCTAGAATCGAATATTTTCTTGGCGACTGATAAATTGCCCGTACAAGCTGCTCAAAAGGCGATTCTCGGGGGCATTATTTTATTAGGTATTTTTCAATTTTCATTTTTTCAGGAGAGCATTGGTTTGGGATCGGAATTTTTACTCCGGCCATTCGCCGACCATTTTGAGTCGGGCATTTTTGCCATCCAAAAATTAATTGCGACGAGCTTAAGCCTTGGGCTTGGATTCAAAGGGGGAGAGGCTACTCCCTTATTTCTCATTGGTGCCCATGCGACCGCAAGTATTAGCGAGTTCATCCAATTGCCCGGACCATTTTTAGCCGCCATCGGATTTACCTGTTTATACATGGGCTTAACAAAAACCCCCATCGCTGCGACATGTATGGGTGTGGAACTTTTTGGACACGAGGCTTGGTTTTGCTTCCTGATTGTTACCCTCATTGTAATGTATGTATCGGGCAAAAAGGGGCTCTTTCACGCACAATCCTGGGCAAGTTATTTACCTAAATTACGCGAATAATATGTACAATTATATCTTCGACGAATATCCTAATTTTAAAGAAACCCGTATCCAAACACGGCGATTCAATCCCCAAACCTGGGAAGTACTCATCAACGAATGGTCGGATTCTCCCTATTTGCGTGTACAGAAAATTGGCGAAAGCTATGAGAAAAGGCCTATTCACGAAATTCAATTTGGAGAAGGTCCCATCAAAATTATTGCTTGGTCACAAATGCATGGAGACGAAGCCACGGCAACCATGGCATTGTGCGATATTTTCCGCTTTTTAAACTCAAATGAACCAGAACACCAAAAAATAAGGGAAAAATTGCATCAAAATTGTACGATTCACTTCATTCCACTACTTAATAAAGACGGTGCGGCGCGCTGGACGCGGGAGACCGCATTAGGTATCGATATGAACCGAGATGCGGTACATCAATATAGCCCAGAAGCAAAATTACTTTCTGACTGGGCAGACCAAATAAAACCCGATTTTGCCTTTAATTTACATGATCAAAATCGACTATATTCCGTAGGGAATTCTGCGCATCAAACACATATAGCATTCCTTGCCACGACAGGAGACGAAACTGGAACCTGGACTGAATCCCGCAAACGGGCTGGTCAATTAGCGAATCGGTTAACACGATTAACACACGCTAAAATACCCAACAAGGTTGCCAAATGGTCTGACGAATTTAATGCGCGCGCTTTTGGTGATAACTTTCAAAAACGCGGTTACGGTCTACTATTGGTCGAGTCGGGCGGTGCAGGATGGGACCTTGAAAAACAAAGTCTCCGCAGGCTACACGTAAGTATACTCATCGATGCTTTTTACAGTATTGCTACGGGTACATACCTACAAGAAACGCTCGAAACATATGAAGCATTAGAAACCAATGAAAGACAAATATTCGACATCAAACTAAGCAATGCGCCGTTAGACATGTCGGGAAATATCCGCGCAGATATCGGTATAAACCTGGTGGAAAAAGCCATAGGAGAGGAACACATTTCCTATGCATGGTGTATTGGAGAGATAGGCGATTTAACCTATATGCACGCGCTAAATAATATCGATGCCAGCACATTTTCGTCGAATCGACAGATAACACTCGGAGAGGTATTAACTGAATTGACCTTCACAAAAGATGGCCAAATCCGTTTTGATTTACGTAATTTTACAGCCAAAATAAATAATCTATGACATCATTACCCGTAATCATTATTGGAGTTAATCCATTTGCC
>JBDKFF010000276.1:0-2889 GCA_039798865.1 Bacteroidota bacterium | reverse complement strand
TAGATAGATTGAAATCCGTAGCTTTGTACCTTAAATCCAAGTAAATGAAAGCAGCGCGTCTCGAAAAAAAGTTTCAATTGTTTTACGAAAGTCCGAATAATGTACCAGCCCCCTATCATTTGGAGGCTTCATTTACATTTCAAGGTTTTTTGTCTGACAAGCCTCGTGTAGAGGTTTCTATACATTACATTGACCGGGATGATTTTTCGAGGGAGGAGTTATTGGCGGAGGGATTAAATGTAGAAGATCAATTTACGTGGTCGGGAGATTTGTCAATTGCTTGGCGTAACCGATTAGAAACAGCCTTTTTATTATTTCAATCGGGTTCTTGTGATCCGCGGGATGAAGAACCTTTTATTACGCTTGAGGCTGCTGATACCAGTACAGCGGTACCCATTAGCTTAGAGACGGAAGATACATTGATGCAGGAGTTTATGCAGGCGATTTTAGAGGTTGCGGGAAATGAAATGCCCTTGTATTTGGGTTTTCAATTTACGGATTCAGATGGAGAATGGACCCGAATTGAAGGTGAAATGTCCTTTTTTGATTTAAAATATACCTATCGTTCGGGTGGTGAAAATGGTCCTGTTCGATTTACGGATCAATGGAATGAACTTCAAGAATTGATGCAAGTCTTGTTTATTGGAGAATTTATCTTTGAAAAAGGTGTCGAGGATTTAAAACCAAAAACGCAGTTTGCCGTTTATCCAGGTGATGGCAAGTGGTATGTGGCTGGCGATACTTGGTATAGACCTTCGGGTAATAAAGGATATTTTGATTTAATTGAAGACAAATTGCGTAACCTATTCACTATTTAAAGTCCCTGATTATGAATCAAACGTCTGAGGAAAGAATCCAAGAGGTTTTATTGTTGCAAAAATCAGCCTTGCTGCGCCTTAAAAATGCGAGTGCGGATGAACGGATTGAGAAGCTAAAGAAATTGCAAAAGTATATGTTGGCCCACCAACAAGACTTATTCGATGCCTTGTTTCAAGATTTTCGTAAACCGACCTCCGAGGTTATTATTGGCGAATTATTAGGTGTGAAGCGAGAAATTGATCACATGATTTCCCACATTCGTTCTTGGATGAAGCCGCAAAGCGTGTCAACTCCGCTTTTGTTATTAGGAACTCGTGGACACATACAATATGAACCGAAGGGTTTGTGTTTGATTATTGCACCTTGGAATTATCCTTTCAACTTGGCGATTAATCCATTGGTACATGCCATTGCGGCAGGCAATGCGATTGTTTTGAAGCCATCTGAAATGAGTGAGCATACGTCTGCTTTTATCAAAAAGATGATTACAGCTCTATTTGATCCATCTGATGTCTTTTGTGTGGAAGGTGATGCGCAGATTTCCACCTATTTATTGGCTCAAAAGTTTGATCATATCTTTTTTACGGGCTCTCCTGCCATTGGTAAAATCGTTATGGCAGCGGCAGCTAAAAACCTGACATCCGTAACACTCGAATTGGGTGGTAAGTCTCCTGCGATTATTGGCCCTGATGCCGATATGCCGAGTATCGTTCAGAAAATAGCTTGGGGTAAGTTTTTAAATAATGGACAGACATGCATAGCGCCCGATTACGTGTATGTTCATGAAAAGGTTCACTTTCAGTTTTTGGCGGGACTTGAAAATGCCATTCAGGCCTTTTATAATACAGATTCAAAAGGAATTGAGCAGAGTAAAGATTATGCCCGTATCGTTAATCGTCGCCATTTTGATCGAATCGTTCGATTGTTAGATGATGCTAAAGAGAAAGGTGCGAAGGTAATTTTCGGTGGCGATTTAAATCCAGATACGAACTTCATTAGTCCAACCATATTAAGTCAATGCACTTTAGATATGGCAATCATGCAGGAAGAGATTTTTGGCCCTATTCTGCCTGTACTCACCTATCGCTCGGAAGAGGAAATTATTAATTATTTGAGTAAGGAGGAAAAGCCTTTGGCCTTGTATATCTTCTCAGAGGACAAGTCCTTTATCGATTACATTAATAAAAATACATCGGCCGGATCCACCGTGGTGAATGATTGTTTGATTCAATTTGGACATCCTTCGTTGCCTTTTGGGGGCGTTAATAACTCAGGTATTGGAAAATCGGGTGGGAAGTTCGGTTTTCAAGAATTTTCACATTCCAAAGCAGTGCTTGTTCAAAAAACAAATGCACTTCGATTCTTTTATCCACCGTATACCTTTCGAACAAAATGGCTAATCGAGCAGGTGTTAAAATGGTTTTAAGAATTTATTTTAGATTTTTACTATTTCTGGGTGTTGCGCATTGTTCTTTGGGTCAGTTTGCTACCTTAGATCAAAATCGTACTTCGAGGCAATTCTATCGCATTTCATTACGTAAGGCACCTTTGGAGTTATGGTTTCCTGCCGGTTACGACTCTGTAGCTCAATCCACAGCACGATTAATGGATTCCACCTGGTTGAATATTGGTGGAGCGTTTCCTAAAACCAACAATCGTTTTCGTGTTATTCTGCAAAACCAAGGAATGGTCTCCAATGGTTTTGTGAGTTTAATGGCGCCTCGTGCCGAGTTATTGACGACGCCCACGCAAGATGCCTCTTTGTTGGGAACCAGCGATTGGCTTCAATTATTAGTTTCTCATGAATTACGACATGTGCATCAAAATAATGCCGCCCGTCGAGGATTAGGGAATGTGATTCATTCCATTTTTGGTTCATATGGCCAAGCGGTTTACGGTAATTTATTAATTCCCAATTGGCTTTGGGAGGGTGATGCCGTGGAGACTGAATCCCGTATGAATGGAATGGGGCGATCCAATATTCCTCAGTTCAAAATGCCTTTGAAAGCGTATCTAAGGGAATTTGGAGTGCCTTCGTATGCTAAATTGATGGGTAAATCTTACCGCCAG
>JBDKFF010000275.1:0-3359 GCA_039798865.1 Bacteroidota bacterium | reverse complement strand
AGCGAATTTTGGAGGAAATTCAGAATCGCAACGCGCGAAGTACACAATCTCAGCAGGCGACTCAGGCAGGCACTCAGGTGATTGTTACCTATGAGGTTCCGCCTCCAGCCGATGTTAAGGCGATTTTTGAGCGCGCGGCCAACCTTTGGGCCACCTCCTTGAATTCAGATGTAACGATAAACATTTATGTTCGATGGAAATCACTCGCTTCGGGTGTTTTGGGTAGTGCGGGTGCTTCGACGAATGTCCGCAATTTTGTCGGCAGTAACCGACTAAATACCTGGTATCCCGTGGCTTTAGCCGAGAAAATGGCTCATAAGAATTTAAATGGAAATAATCCGGATATCGTTGCAACATTTAATTCGGATTTTACGGATTGGTATACAGGTCTCGATGGGGTGCCGAAACTGAATCAGATCGATTTATATTCCGTCGTACTGCATGAATTTGGACATGGCCTTGGATTTATTGGCCAGATTAATGAATCGAGTGCAGATAATACGATTGCTGGTTATGGATATCCTGGGATTTTTGACCAATTTATTGTCAATGCGGCCAATGCAAATTTAACTGATACCACGAAGTTTGATAATCCGTCCACGACGATTAAAAGCCAAATAACCTCCAACGGTTTATTCTTATCCTCCCCAAGTATCCAACGTTTGAACGGAGATAAGGCTAAGTTGTATGCGCCTACGACCTATTCCAGTGGTTCGAGCGTTTATCACGTCGACCAGGCTAAATATAAAGTTGGGGATATTAATGCGCTAATGACTCCACAAATAGCCCGTGGCGAGGTGACTCGTGATATTGGGCCGATTGTACTTGGGGCTTTTAATGATTTTGGATGGTATTCCTCGAATATTATTGCGGATAACTTTACCGATACCGAGGATACGAGTAAGGACATCGTATTTACAGCAAAAGTTTACTCAGATACACTCATAAATGAATCTTCGGTGAAGTTAATGATGGCGATTGATAAGAGTATTTTGTCGGCGACTTCCATGCCCTTAGTAAAATCTGGAAACACCTATACGTATACTTTGCCTAAATCGCCGGCACGCCGACAAATCAATTATTATTGGACAGCGAATGATGCGGGAGGGAAGAAATTCACAACACCTGCGGAGGCGCCCGTAATTGCGGGCACGAACTTTGGAAGTTATTTTGATTTTGTGGTTGGCGCTGATACCGTCAAGCCGGTGGTCATTTATGCCAATCCGCTGAAGTACATCTTTACTTCACAAACCAAGATTGATTTGCCTACCCTGTTAACCTCCGACAATATCGGTATCAAGGATGTTTACTTAGAATATTCAATCAATAATGGAGAATTTAAAGTCCAAAAATTTGAAAAAGTTATTGGAGAATCCTTTAGCTATACGAATGCCTTTAATTTTACACCGGGGCAATTGAAAGCGGGTGATGTCATCCGATACCGCGTCGTCGTTTCGGATGCTGCGAAGGTGGCCAATGTGGTTTATAGTCCAGCGGCAGGTTATTATGAATTTAAGGTGTTGGCGTTAGCCCAAACGGTGCCGGCCTATTCCCAGAATTTCGATAGCAATGCATCGGATGACTTCTTTTTGAAGGGATTCAGTATTACCCAAACGACGGGATTTTCAAGTCCGGCCTTGCATTCAGCACATCCCTATGCGGATGGTTCGGAGGAGTCCTATGATGGAGAAGGGGGGTCCGACAAGTTTACGAATAGCGATGCAATTCTGTTAAAACCCATCAAATTGTCGGCAGAGAATCCAAAAATTGTCTTCGATCAGATCGTCTTGGTAGAGCCGGGAGAAGCAGGGGAGCCTTTCTTAAATGCGGATGGCACGGTGAATCGGAGTTTCTTTGATTATGTTGTGGTTCAAGGTTCGAATGACCAAGGTAAATCCTGGTTTAATTTTACGAATGGATGGGATTCCAATTTGAATTCAGCCTGGGCAGCTCGTTGGAATAGTTCCGTGGATAAGGATGGGAATTCGACAGCCTTGCCAACTAGCGCATTGGTTCGAAGTCAGGAAATTGATATGTTGGCTTCAGGTAAATTCAGTGTCAATGATGAGGTGATTATTCGTTTCCGTTTACATGCGGATGTTGGAGCGCATGGCTGGGGATGGGCTGTGGATAACTTGAAAATTCAAGCACCCAAGGTCGACCCGATACTGGGTTTAGAACCTAGTTCGCTCATTGCGGGCTTGCAGATTTCTCCCAATCCAAGTTCGGGGCGGATTCAAGTGAGCTTCCGTCAGGCAGGGGATTTGAATGGGGTTCAAGTACGAGTGGTTGATTTACAAGGGAAATCGGTCTACCTTCAAAATTTTGCTACCCAAGGGAATACATTTGAGCAAAACTTAGATTTGGGATATTTAGGCTCTGGTACTTATGCTTTGCAATTACAGGTTCAGAATCAATGGGTTTTGAAGCGATTTGTGCTCGTTAAATAGGGAAGTAAAAGCCTTTTTTATTTATCTTTGCAAACATTTTAATTTAGCATTATGTCTTGGTTTACAAGAAAAGATAAAGGGATTCAAACCCCCACCGAATTTAAACGAGAAGCTCCAGACGGCCTGTGGTATCAGTGTCCATCATGCAAAAAAGCATTGCATACCCGCGAGCACCGTTTATTTTCATTTACCTGTTCAAGTTGCAATTACCACGAGAAAATAGGTTCTCAGGAGTATTTTGAATTATTATTCGACCAATCTCGTTACACGGAGCTGGATCCCATGTTAAGTTCAGGTGATCCATTGAACTTTACGGATACGAAGAAATACACGGATCGTGTGAAAGCGACCGAATATAAAACGGGTTTGAAGGATGCGGTTCGTGCCGCTTATGGTGAAATGAACGGTCAGCCCATCACCATCGCCGCGATGGATTTCAGTTTCATCGGGGGATCGATGGGTTCGGTAGTAGGGGAGAAAATCTCACGTGCGATTGATCATTCTTTAAAAACGGGTAATCCTTTCTTGATGATTTCGCGTTCAGGTGGTGCTCGAATGATGGAGGCAGGTTTTTCTTTGATGCAAATGGCAAAGACATCTGCTCGTTTGGCCTTGTTAGCAGAAGCCAAGATTCCTTACATTTCGCTGTTGACGGATCCAACGACGGGTGGAGTTACCGCTTCTTTCGCGATGTTGGGTGACTTTAATATTGCGGAACCTGGTGCTTTAATTGGTTTTGCCGGTCCACGTGTCATTAAGGAGACGATTGGTAAAGATTTGCCGAAGGGTTTCCAAAGTGCCGACTTTGTTTTAGACCATGGTTTCTTGGACTTTATTGTCGACCGAAAGGATATGAAAGACAAACTGAGCGCCCTACTCGGGATGTTGAAGAAATAAGAAAAAGCCCTG
>JBDKFF010000274.1:0-9218 GCA_039798865.1 Bacteroidota bacterium | reverse complement strand
AGCCCCGACACAATAAGTGAAAAATCCTGCTGGCCGTTCTTTAATACCCCTTTGTGTGTTATGGTAAGCGTATAGGTTTCGCCCGGGACAGTATTAGGGATTAAGATTTTTTCAATATTATCTAGGCTGTTTATGCCCGGCTTAGCCAAGGCGCTTGGATCTTCCGGGTTAAGTGTATAGGGCAAATAGACGCCTTTACTGTCTTGGATTTTTATATCCAGGTCATTGATTAAGCGAGGTGTCCGATTATTCAGTGAGCTCGCAATGAGCGGTAACACATTCCCCTCAGGATCTGTCCAGGAAATGGTTGCCGTCATAACGTCTGCGCCTGAGGCAATCAATTTCTCCGTGTAAGTACTTCCGTTCATCAACGTTAGTTCCCGGATTACATGAGTGTTTGAGGTATTTTGAAGTACCTTCGCGGCATTTTCAGTGTGTAAAAGCCCCCAACCACTTTGATAATCAGGGCCTACCGGTCCAAAATCCATGGCCGTATGTATAACGAGGCCTTTTAAGGTGGCCGCACGCATAAATTTACCACTGTTAAGTTGGTGGTATAATTGCTGCAATAAGAATAATGAGCCGCCTACATTAGGTGCCGACATGGATGTTCCATTCAAGGCTGAATAAGACGCATTCGAGGTATTGGTTGTAGAAAGAACGTCAGTCCCGACGCCCATGATGTCGGGTTTGATGCGGCCATCATCCGTGGGGCCCCAAGATGAAAAACTACTTACGCGAATTTCAGAAGCTAAATTTGGGGCTTGATTAATGGACTCGATGGCGCCGACGGTTAAAATATTTTTTGCGGTTCCCGTCGTTGAAATAATATCATATCCATCGTTTTTGGCTCGAACGACATTTGAGGAATCTTTGGTATTTTTTAATAGGTAATATTCTCCCTTCGTGAAATCAGGGCCATTCTCTGAACGACTATTCCCGGCAGATTTTGTAATGAGGTAATAGGGTGCGTTAAAGGCAATCTTATCAAGAGCTTGCGCATTGCTGTCATAATATCCGAACTTATAATCTTCGAGGTTACTGATCGCATCATTCCCCCACCATTGCCATTTATTTTTGGTGGAATCAAAGACCCAGCCAGCTTGATAGCCATAGGAGTGGTTACTAATTAATAGGTTAGGAGATGCAGAACTGATTTCCGCATTATCATTATTGTAGTCCCAAGATTTCAAACTAGCCCCGAAAGCCATTCCTCGCGCTGAGGCAATTTGACCGCTTGCGACCATTGTTCCCGCTACGTGCGTCGCATGTAAATCCGTGGCAGACCCGGATTCTTGATTCTTAACTCTTCCGCCAAACTCCTGATGCGTAGCAAATACATTTCCTCCATCCCAAATGGCTAATTTCCCTTCCATCGCTGCCAAATTCCCATTGATGGAAAGACCTAAGCTACCCCCAACGTAAAGCTGATCCGTGCGCGTTATTTTAGCCGATCGTTGGTTTGATTCTACGCCAAGATAGAGCGCTTCACCGAGTTCATTGATTTGTTGGAGCGTAATTTTTCTATCCCCAATTTGATCAATAATTTTTATTCCTTGTTGTTTTGCTAATGTTTGACTGCGCGTGTATCGGAGGGCTTGTTGACGGCTAAATTCTTCGGCAAATTCTTGAATCTTCGTTTTTTGTTCAGGTTTATACAAATCATATTGCGCGAAAAGGCTCTCGGGTAGCACCGAAAGTATCACCAAAAGGATTAATAGGATTACGCTCCGCATTGTTGATAAGTATAGACTCCTAATTTAGTCTTTTTCTTTGATTTCCACACGAAACGTTGTACGGTGAATTTCGGTAGGGCCGAGTGACAGGACGGCCTTGCGATGTTCTATGGTTGGATAGCCTGCATTTCGCTCCCAACCGTAGCCAGGGTATTTTAAAGCCGCATTTTTCATCCATTCATCCCGATAGGTTTTGGCCAAAATGGAGGCTGCCGCAATGGAAAAATACTTGGAATCCCCCTTGACAATACAGGTGTGCTGAATAAATGGGTAGCTGATGAAACGATTTCCGTCGACCAATAAATGGTCGGGCTTCGTTTGTAATTGATCCACCGCTCGATGCATGGCCATAACACTGGCCTTGTAAATATTGATTTGGTCAATGGTTTTGTGGTCAACTTCCGCGATCGCATAATCGATGGCATAGGTTTTCACAACTTCAATGAGTTTTTGGCGCTGCTTTGCATTTAATTGCTTGGAGTCGGTCAATAACTTATCATGAAAATCTTTGGGAAGAATCACTGCGGCAGCGACGACGGGACCCGCCAAGCAGCCACGACCGGCCTCATCTAGTCCCGCTTCGATGCCATCGGGTTGGAAATAGGGGAGTAAGCTAGTGTCACGAATTAGCATAAATCGCTTCAGTTCGATAAAATTTGTTGGTGTTTCCACAAATATGGGTTAAAATTGCTGATTATTTCAAAGAATACCCGTATGGTCAAGCACTTTGTTCTCGCTTTTTTGTGTTTTTGTGTAGGCACTTCCTCGGCTTTTGCTCAAAAAAGTCGTACCAAAAAGATTTTTCATTTTGAAGCTAAATCGGTTCGGTTTACAGGGGATGGGGTTACCGGAGAAACTTATTTTTTTAAACCGGCATTTGAAGCAGGATTCGGTATTCAATATCCGCTTACTTCGCGCGTTAGCTTTAATCCCGAGTTGACACTTTCTCAAAAAGGCTTTCATGGAAAAACGAGTTTTTCGGATTCAACTTATACCGAAAGAAATTTCTCTCTGAACTATCTAGATGTCAGTCCAAATTTTGAAATTAAGTTAGGCTCCGTGTCCGAATATGCCAGTGGTTTCTCGATTTGGGGTGGGCCCTATTTGGGTATTGGCTTGTGGGACAATGCCAGCTATGATATTCGTTCAGAAAATCCGGCCAAGCGAGGAACTTATGTGTTGACTTCTACTACCGGAGAGAGTTTTTCGCGCGATATTCGTCGGATGGATTTAGGATTCAAAGTTGGAATTGGCATCGTGTCTCAAAACTTTGTATCCTTGGGACTAACATATCAATCGGGTCTAATGAATATTGCTACGGACACCAAGTCCTTGTACAATCAATCCCTAGGATTTTACATGCGTGTATTCTTTGATGATATCCTATAATTAGCGATTGAATAACAAACGCTCTCCTTTTTTAGAATAATCAAATTCGCCGTTCGCATAGGCCAAATGTCCTGACACAAAGGTATGCGTAATGCTTGCTGGGAACTCATGCCCTTCCAATGGCGACCATGCGCATTGGTATTGCAAGGATTGTTTTGTGACTATTTGTTTTTGGCTTACATCCACGATCGCTAAATCTGCCCAATACCCTTCACGGATGTAACCGCGATCCTCTATTTGAAAACACTCAGCGACATGATGCGCCGTTTTTTCAGCGATTTGCGTGAGGCTTAGTACACCTTCTTGACTCATTTCCAAGAGCATCAACAGCGGGTGCTGTACCAAAGGTAATCCCGATGGGGACTTCCAATACCCTTGCTGTTTTTCTTCCCACGTATGAGGAGCGTGATCCGTCGCGATGATATCAATTGCGCCGGTCTGTAATGCTTGTCGAATGGCTGCGCGATGTCTAGCATCTTTGATGGCAGGGTTGCATTTAATTTGGTTTCCCAATGTTTCATAGCTTGATGCCTCAAACCATAAATGATGTACGCATGCTTCCGCTGTGATGCGCTTATCCTTTACCGCTTTACCCGTTTCAAACAAGGCCAATTCTTCTTCTGTACTGATGTGCAAAATGTGTAAACGCGTATTTGATTTTTTCGCTAGTTCTACAGCCATTGAAGAGGATAGGTAACAAGCCTCCTCATTTCGAATTAACGGATGAATAAATGCAGGGGCATCTTCCGTTGGGTATTTTTCGCGGAACAATTCCAGTCGGGCTCTCACCGTTGCCTCATCTTCACAATGTGTGGCAATGAGCAATTCGCTGGAGCTAAAAAGGGTTTCCAGTGTTTTGGTATTATCCACCAACATGTTCCCGGTACTAGATCCCATGAAAATTTTAATACCGCAAACATTTCGTTTGTTGGTCTTTAAAACCTCTTCTAAATTATCATTGGCTGCACCCATGAAAAAAGAATAATTTGCTAGGGAGCTTTCGTGGGCAATGTGATATTTGTCGGCAAGTAATTCCTGCGTCAAGGCATTGGGAACCGTATTGGGCATTTCCATAAATGAAGTTACCCCTCCGGCTACAGCCGCGCGCGCCTCACTAGCGATCGTTGCTTTGTGGGTTAAGCCTGGCTCCCGAAAATGTACTTGGTCATCAATCATTCCAGGGAAAATATGCTTTCCTTGTAGGTCAATCACCTGCTCATTTCCTTCGGGATTTATACTTGGAGCTATTTTTTCGATTCGTCCGTTTTTAATCCGAAGATCATTCGAACGAATTGTTCCTTCATTCACGATCTGCCCATTTTTCAATAAATAGCTCCCCATATTAATCTTGCTTAATTTGAATTATTTTAAACTCGGTCCGACGGTTTTGTTGGTGCATTTCCTCCGGACAATCTACGCCGTCAGCACATTCATTTATTAATTGACTCTCCCCATACCCTTTCGGCTTAATTCGATCTTTCGAAATGCCTCGTTGTAGGATGTATTTCACAGCCGATTCGGCCCGACGTTGTGAAAGTTTTTGATTGTAAATAGCTGTTGCTCTTGAATCCGTATGTGCTCCAAGTTCCAAATTTACCTGTGGGTTATCTTGGAGGAAATTGACAATTTTATCCAATTCAGTTGCAGCATCTGACCGGATGTCTGATTTGTCCAAATCGTAATAGATCGAATTCAATTGGTAGAATTGACTGATTTCTTTCCCTATTTCGGGTTGATCCATCACAATTTTAACTTGGAATGTCGTATCCGTAACGGCCTTTTTTAGCAGGGCTTGCGGAATCTCGCGCCCTTCCATCGAGAAGCTTGAGCGAGCCGAAATAAATCCGTCTTTTTCGAATTTGAAAAAGATTTCATCTCCCGGGTTTAAGCTAATTGTTTCAATGCGACCGTTTTTGTCACTTGTTTGTGCCTCGCTTGTTTCATTGTTCCGACGAACACTTATTTGAACGTTAGAAATCGCTTTCCCATCTGGCTGTACAACTTGAACGCCTAATGCGTAGTTCACAGATTTGAGCGGTTCTGCTGATTTTGTGCTCGTGGTATCATCCGTCCACCAATGTTCATCTTGGCCTGCTGATTTAAAATAGTATATATCGTCATCACCCTGGCCACCTGGGCGGTTCGAACTGATGTACCCGGAAAGTGGGTCAGACATGTGCAAGGCAAAATCATCGCCGATGGAGTTCATCGGGGTACCTAGGTGTTCGACAACAATTTCGTTTTCATTCCGACTTGCCACATATAAATCAAGTCCTCCAATGCTTGGATGTCCATCCGAAGAAAAATATAATTTGCCATTTTCACTGACATATGGGAAAATTTCATCGCCAGGTGTATTGATAACAGACCCTAGATTGATCGGTCTTCCAAATCGACCCGAATTGTCTATGGGTACGCGATATAAATCGAGACCTCCTTTGCCTCCCCGACGATTTGAGCTGAAATACAAGGTTCGATCATCTGCGGAAAAACAGGGACTTCCATCCCATGCTAGCGAATCGGATATGGCTAACAATGCAGGCTCCGACCATGCATTTCCATTTTTCTTGGAGATGTAGAGATCCACATCTGGGGAAGGGTCCTTGCTTTTTCCGGTGTTGCCGCGCGCGAAAACGAGTGTGTTTCCATCATGTGAAATAGCTGGGGTTCCGTCATTGGCATTTTCTTGATAAAGCTGTTGGCTGAAAAGTTTTGGGGTACTAATTTCATTTTCTTTCAGCAGCGGAGCAGTGTAGAGTCCCAAATAGGGCAGTCCATTATTTTTATAGATAAGCGGCTTACTCGAACTTGTAAAGAGTAATTCATTGCCAATTTTCTGTGCGGCGAATTCCGTTTTGGAGGTGTTTCCCATCAACGGGAATAGGGCTACGGAACTTTTGCTTTTTAGTAAGTCGGGAATTTTATCTAGGTTTTCAAGCTCGATTTCGGCTTTTATTTGATAGAAGCGGTTCGGTTTGCTTTGCAAGAATTTGTTCAATAGTGTTTTGCAAAGCTCATAGTTTCCCATTGACTTGGCAGATAAGGCCATGTGGTAATTGATCAAGGGGTCTTCAATACCAATTTGGCTTGCTTTTTGATAATAAGGAAGAGCCTGACCAATTCGATTGGAAAGACGATAAGATTCGGCTACCCAGTAGGCACTTTTGTCGCCGGGTGTATTTTTGTCGGCCTGAGGTTTCAATAATTGGATGACCAATTCGTATTCCCCGCGTTCAAAGTGCTTGAGACTTTTTTTGCTGAGTTGGCGTTCTGGATTACAGCCAAGAATTGCGAATAACACGATAAAAAGAGTAGAAAACAGGTTGATATGTGTCGGTTTCACGGGCATGGTCTTGAAAGAACTTTCAAATGTAATAAGCTATGCTCGGTTTTTTGATGTACCTTTGCATAAATTATCTATCAGTCAAGGAAATAAATCCTTGCCAAATCCAGCAGTGATGTTGCATATTTTATGAGAAAAAGAATTCAGAAAGACGACATTCGTCGTTCGGACGCTCCGCGTAATTCAGCAGGAGGCCGTTCCACAGCAAGAAATTTTAGTGATCGTTCTTCAGGCCCTAAACGTGAGTTTTCGGGAGATCGTCCTTACACACCTCGTGCACCGCGTGAAGATGGCGAACGTCGTCCATACAATCGGGAAGGTTCGGGAGATCGTCCTTACACACCTCGTGCCCCGCGTGAAGGTGGAGAGCGTCGCCTGTACAATCGGGAAGGTTCGGGTGACCGTCCTTACACACCTCGTGCACCGCGTGAAGGTGGGGAGCGTCGTCCGTACAATCGGGAAGGTTCAGGAGATCGTCCTTATACACCTCGTGCACCGCGTGATGGTGGAGAGCGTCGCCCATATAATCGGGAAGGTTCAGGGGATCGTCCTTATACACCTCGTGCCCCGCGTGAAGACGGAGAGCGCCGGTCATTTACACCTCGTGAATCATTCGATGGTGAAGTGAACAAAGCCCCATATAGACGTACGGGAGGCGATTTTACGCCTCGTCCTCCTCGGGAAGAATCACCGCGCAATTTTGAGCCTCGTGAGGAACGTAAGTTTACACCACGGGAAGATGATCGTGGCCGCCCAGCAAAGTTCTCCAAGCGAGATACGTTTAAAAGTCGGAACCGTCATGATCAAGCGCCTGCATTTACGCCGCAATATAAATTAGACCGGTATAAAGAGAATGCTCCTGCGAAGATTCAAAAGAAAATTGCGCAGACAGAACGTAGGGGTGATGAGGTTCGCTTGAATCGTTTTATCGCGAATGCGGGAATTTGTTCGCGTCGTGATGCGGATAAGTTGATCGAAGCAGGAGAAATAAAAGTAAACAATAAGGTAGTCACTGAAATGGGTTATCAAGTTGGACCAACGGATGTCGTGAAATATGGCAATAGACGCTTGAATCGCGAGAAACCTGCTTATGTACTTTTGAATAAGCCCAAAGACTTTTTAACAACTACGGAAGACCCTAATGATCGTAAGACCGTGATGGAGTTGGTGAAGAATGCGGGTGATGCCCGTATTTATCCCGTGGGTCGACTAGATCGTAATACGACTGGATTACTCTTGCTTACAAACGATGGCGAGCTAGCGGATAAATTGACACACCCTTCGAATGAGGTTGAGAAAATTTACCAAGCTGAATTGAATAAGCCATTGACCGACGAGGATTTTGAGAAGATTCAAGCCGGTTTACAATTGGAAGATGGGGAAATCAAAGTAGATGACTTGGCCAAGGTTACGCCCGATGGTTATGTTATCGGGGTGAAGATTCACTCAGGTAAGAACCGTATTGTTCGACGTATATTCGAACATTTAGGTTATGAGGTAACCAAATTGGATCGGACAACCTTTGCCGGTTTGACGAAGAAAGATTTGCCTCGTGGCAGTTGGAGATATTTGACCGAGCGCGAATTGGTCAAATTGAAATACTTGTTGTAATGACAAAAGAAAAGGCCCGATGCGAATCGGGCCTTTTTTATGATAGGAGGAATTTCTTAGATATTCATCAAGGATTCCCGACGTCTCATTTTACCTGCTGGAATACCGAACATCATTTTAAAACGGCGGCAGAAATAAGCCGTGTCTTTGTAGCCAACCTCAGAACCAATTGCCCGAATGGATTTCTTGGTGGTACGAAGTAAGCCTACAGCAGCTTCCATACGTTGGTATTCAATGTAATCTTGTGGGTTAATTCCGGTCAACATTTTGAAATACTGACCTACGTAGTCTTCGGATACGTTCGCCACATTTGCCAATACCTTATTGGATAAATCGCCACCGATATGATCTTTGATGTAAGCAAAGATATCGATCAAACGAGGATCTTTGAAGTAGGTGGAGTTCGTTGCTAATTGTTCTACGAATAAACGGTTTTGAATGATGTAGCGAATAACTTCGATAACAATTTCTTCCGTCTTGATTTTAATGATACGACCTTTCCCAATTTCATCAGACATGTCCTCTAACAAAATTTCTTTGATGGTTTGGGCTAGCTTGTCATCCTTTTTGATTAAGAACGGAGGGATGTCTAAAGAAGTAAAGAAGTTTACAGAATCAAAAACTTTCGCCTCAAAAGCTACCATTCCAAACGAATTCTCGTGCGTTCCGACATTCTGCGGATCCATGTTCAGATCAAAGTACAATTCACGATGTGTCATGAACTCTTCATTGTTGACCGCCTTAGGTTTTTCAGCGTTACCGTATGTTACGCTCACCATTTTCCCGCCAGGGATGAAAAGCATGTCGCCTTCTTCCACGGGGGTATCCTCTTCGCCAAAAGAAACTTCACCTTTGTACAAAATCAAGAGTGAATTTTCTACATCGTAGTAATTCTTGATTCGAATAGGTTGTAATATTCTTATGTTACGTGCTTTGATGAATTTCACCCCGAGGGATTCAATGATCTTGTTGTAATCTTCCATTTTATTGCTGATTATCCACCGACAAACACGGTTTTGTCTAATTAATTTGGACAAAACTAATAAATCAGATAATAATTCCAAATTATTTTTCATTAATTTTTGCCCCTTAGGTAAAATAATTTAATGCACCTTAATTGTAATATACCTATAATTCTC
>JBDKFF010000273.1:0-2593 GCA_039798865.1 Bacteroidota bacterium | reverse complement strand
TTTATTTTGTCGATGAATAGTTAAAACTACATGGTCGAAATACAATTAGCAACAAGGAATGAGGAATTAGTTGGGATTTTAGCGCTCCAACAAGCCAACTTACGAAAAAATATCAGCGAGGAAGAGGCGCTGTCCCAAGGTTTTCTGATGGCGGAATATGATATTGAATTTTTACAAGCCCTCCATGCCAAGAGCCCAAGTATTATTGCCAAAGATGGCGAAAAGGTGGTCGGATACAGCATTGTGGCCTTACCGGAGGAAGCAAGACAACACGATTTATTGGCCGATTTGGTTCGAAATATTGAACGCTGTCGGTACCAAAATGAAGGGATTTCAAATTATGCCATCGTGGGCCAATTATGTGTGGACAAGCATTACCGGGGACAGGATTTGGTACAACGCTTATATGGGGCATTCCGGGATCATTATGCGGATAGTTATATGTATTGTGTGACGGATGTGGCACAGGCCAATACCCGTTCTTTGCGAGCGCATCAAAAGCGGGGCTTTCAGGTCATAGATACCTTAAACTACGGTGGAATTGCTTGGGATATTGTCTTGTGGGATTGGAATAAAAAATTACTTAAATAAATGGTCTAAGCCTTAAAGGTTTTTAAGTTGAATTTATTACAAACCTATTGAACCACGTGTACTTATTTTAACTGATGATATAGCATAAAACTCAAAATGCTTCGATCATAATAATTCAAATTGGGCCGCTGCTGGAAGACATGTAAATAGCCCATATCTAAGGTTATATTTTTATGCAATGGAATACTCAGTCCTGCAAACATACGATGTTGATCCAAAAAATTATCTGGATTCTCTTGGCCAGCATTCAACAGAATCTCAGTATATACCTTCCCTGACATTGATTTAATCAATGGAAAAAGCGCTTGTAATCGATATCTTAAACGATAACTATTAAAATTAATTTCATTTGTCAAACGAGACCTAATGTCATCAGTTCCACGATTAAATCTCATTTCAGTCCGAAAACGATGATCAATACGAGCACGTGACCAACGATGCTTATAAACAATATCAAAATGTGGTCGATATTCAGGCACAGCCAAACGAATCGTGGCCCTTTCATCATTCGGAGTATTTAAAAAAATCGCTGCTCCTGCGGATGCATCCCAATTTTGACCCCAAGTACGATGAAAATGTGCGCGAAAAGCCGTTTGGTGGTAAATATTAGGATTAATAAAATGCCGCTCATGCACCTCTCCCTGAACAAACCATTCCGAGTTAATCGGATAGGTCAAATAATAGCCCAACCAAATTTGGTTCTGATGCTCGATTTTCTGTTGGCCATAGGAAAGCATCAGCGGGAATAAATAGAAAAATAGGTACCTCATCTTAATTTTTTCACAAATGTAAAATAAAAATCTATAAAGTCTATAGTCTTTATATTTTATAAATCTTTCACACAACGAAAACCCGTGTGTTGTAGGCCCGAATCCGGGCTCGACTTCATTCGTGCCGAGCTTCGGTAGCTCGAACAATAACCATCATTGCAGAGAAAGGATCCTCCGCGCATCACGCGTTTAGCAACGCCTGGCTCTTCCGGATCAGAACTTGTAGGCGGTCCTTTGGGGTTAAGCCTTGGGCTATTTTTATAGTAATCATGCCGATACCAATCCAGGCACCATTCCCAAACATTACCCGCCATATCATACAATCCATAGCCATTCGCTGGAAAGGATTTTACCGGAGCTGTCGTGGTCTTGTATCCATCCAAGGCTTGATCTTCATAAGGAAAATGTCCTTGAAAACTATTCGCTTTATAGGGAGCTTTGTTGACAGACTCGTCTCCCCATGGGTAAATTTTTCTATGCAAACCTCCCCGTGTCGCCCACTCCCATTCGGCTTCCGTAGGTAAGCGTTTACCTGCCCAGCGCGCATAAGCCGCCGCATCATCCCAAGAAACATGCACGACCGGGTGTTTTTCTCGGCCAATAATCGATGAGCCAGGCCCCTCCGGATGACGCCAGTCGGCCCCACGCTTAAACGCCCACCATTGTGAATAATCATTCAAATCTACGGGGCCTGTCGTGGGTACAAAGACCAAGGAACTCGGAGCCAATAAAGAATCGGCAGGCTTGGGCGTACCCGCAGGAAGCTGCTTCGATAATTCTACCCAATCGATTGCCTTCTCAGCAGTTGTTATATATCCGGTGGCCTTAACAAATCGGGCGAAAGCCTCATTGGTCACCTCCGTTTCATCCATCCAAAAACCCTTCACCTGAACTTGATGCACCGGGAACTCATCTGTGCGTCCTTGCGCATCATGGGACCCCATGGCAAAAGTCCCACCCGGAATGCGTTTCATTCCGATGTAGGATTTTTTAAGTGGCCTGAATTTAACTGGACTCTTCGTGATTGTCTTAATACGCGAAGGTACAGGCACATGACAAACAGGGACACTTTTTTGTCCAAAAGCCATGAAGGGAATAAACAAGAAAAGGCTAGTTGAAAAGCGCATACGCCACCGCCAAAGTCACAAAGACATTAAACAACTGCGCAATCAAGAACGCGTACAGCGGTTTCTTCCCTTCCTTCGAAAACAAGTCGGAAAACTTCGTTTCCA
>JBDKFF010000272.1:0-5981 GCA_039798865.1 Bacteroidota bacterium | reverse complement strand
TGGGACTCAAAACGTAAGGGTAATCCGACCAACAAAACCATGTCTGCTGAAAATTTCAGCAATTTATCCAAGTATTCCTGAGCTTTTTGCTGCGTGAAGGGTGCAAAAAATTGATCTTCACAGCCATAGCCTGTCAAACACATTTCCGGTAGACAAAGCAATTGAGCCCCTGCATTTTGTGCGACGCGAATGGCACCAACAATCCGTTGGTAATTCCCTTCCCAGTCCAAGGGGGTCTGATTCAATACCCCAGCGGCCACATGAATTTTTGGCTTCATTATCGAGGCTTTTGAGCAGATACTTTTGGAC
Source organism: Bacteroidota bacterium (assembly GCA_039798865.1). Lineage (GTDB taxonomy): Bacteria > Bacteroidota > Bacteroidia > Cytophagales > Spirosomataceae > Aquirufa. The sequence continues at coordinate 5,672 of JBDKFF010000272.1, read as the reverse complement.
TCGGTTTAAATATGCGTGTCCAAATACGTTTTGTTTTCGAAGATTTTGCAGCTACCTCAGCATAAGAAACCGTACGCACATGCTTGTAGCGAGGAGTCCACATCCAAGATAAAGCCTCATGAGGTCGATAATAATTTTCGCCGTGTCGATGTTCTACGCGAACGTGGCAGGTTTCACGCGGACAGCGTGCCGACCAGCATCCGACTAATCCCAAGCAGCTAACGCAACCCAAGACTAGTAGCAAACAACTTCTCGAAAAATATTTTATACCCATGAAACAAAAAAAGAATCCACTCAATGATGTAAGAACGAATCCTAATTAGTTAAATTACTTTTCAACCTGTATTTTTACACTGAATTTAGGTGAACATGCAATTAAAGACCAAAGATATAAAATCAGTTTTAAAAAGAGGTGATTTTGAATACCCCGTCATGGAATCTTTTTACACGATTCAAGGCGAAGGGAAATATCAAGGTCATGCCGCCTATTTCATACGATTGGGAGGTTGCGATGTGGGTTGCCATTGGTGCGATGTCAAAGAGTCATGGCCTGTCGATACGCATCCGATTAAATCCGTTGAAACTTTAGTAAACGAAGCACTACAATTTCCTGGCCGATTGGTGGTCATCACAGGTGGCGAACCACTCATGCATGATTTAGGGCCTTTGACAGAAGCTTTTCAAAGCGCTGGTTTTCGGACGCACATAGAAACCTCTGGCGTTTGCAATGAATTCACAGGTTCCTGGGATTGGATTTGCTTTTCACCCAAGAAATTCAAAGAACCCAATTCAAGTATACTACCACACGTTCACGAATTAAAAGTGGTCATCTATCACCCCTCTGATATGAGTTGGGCCCAGGAATGGTCATCAAAAATTAATCCAGACTCCCATTTATATCTTCAGCCCGAGTGGTCGAAGCAAGCCAGCATCAATCCTTTGATCGTAGAATTTGTAAAATCCAATCCAAATTGGCAAATTTCGGTACAAACGCATAAGTTCCTCCAAATCCCCTAATGCTATGTTGGCCTGGCTCATCCCCTTCTTGACTTTATCTGAGCCAGTCGATACCATTCCATCGGTTCAAGTAGACCCCATCATCAATTCCTACCGAACCCAATACTTTCCTCAATTCCTACCGAACCAACAACAGATGTATTTTACGGTTCGTAAAGATCAAAATTCGGATGAGGAAATCTTCATGGCAAATTGGAAAGACGGTCAATTCGAAATACCCAAACCCATCACCGAATTGAACCAAGAAAATAACGAAGGAACGCCCACTTTTTCCTCGGATGGACTTTACATGATCTTCTCAGGATGTGAATACCCAAATTCCTTCGGCGGTTGTGACCTATATGAAACCCGATGGATTGAAGGCTCTTGGACAAAACCTAAAAACCTCGGATTTCGCGTAAATAGCCATGATTGGGAAGGCCAACCCCATTTATCGAAAGATGGTAAACGATTGTTTTTCGCCTCCGACAGACCTGGGGGATTGGGCAAACGAGATCTTTGGCTTTCAAACAAAAATAACCTTGATCAATGGGAATTTCCCATTAACCTAGGCGAAACCATCAATAGCCCAGAAGACGAACAAGGTCCTTACCTGCTTGCTGATAAAAACAGATTCATCTTTTCAAGTAACAAAAAAGGAGGTTTAGGTGGTTTGGATTTTTACCAAATCGAATTTCCGGCCGTGGGCAAAACAGCCAAAGCTATTCCATCCATCAATACTGATTACCATGATGCGGGAATTACCCCCAGCGAACAGCCAGAATATTATTACATTTCAAGAAAACTGAATAAGCCCCAACAAGATTTAGGGATTGTGAAAGTATTTATCCCTGACACGCTTTTTGAAGAAAAACCTAAAGTGATTGCTTTAGAATCCATTCATTTTGAAGACATCGAATTTCCTACAAATGCCTGGCAGCTTGATAGCATCCCCCAGAGTCTTCAATTACTTGCGACCTATTTATTCCAACATCCTACGAAAAAAGTAAGCATTCATGGGCATACGGATGAAGTCGGTTCAGAGGAAAAAAACCTGATTCTTTCCGAAAAACGCGCACTTCATATAAAAATGCGATTGATGGAACTGAAAATAAGTTCGGAAAGAATCCAAACACGCGGATTTGGAAATAGCCAACCCAAAATTAAAAACCCAACACCCAGCGAGCGAAAGCAGAACCGGCGTATCGAAATTGTCGTGAATTAATGTTTTTTACGCTTTCGGGATTTCTTTTTTCGAGACGACTTCTGGAGAGGTTTAGGATAATGCACTTTAGCTAGGGAGTCCCGAGAAAACAAGGCAAATTTCAGCGAATCCGTTAATTCATCTATCCCAAGCGCACGAACTTTTACACGAGCCCTCCCCATGGCTACTACACCTAATTCTTTCGCAGCGATTTTTGATAAATCAATCACCCCGCCTTTCATATAGGGCCCACGGTCATTGACCTTGACGATGGTCTTTTGCCCCGTCTTTATAAGTTCAACCTCTACCCAAGTACCAAAAGGAAATGTACGATGAGCGGCTGAATACACATAAGGATGATAAGGCTCTCCTGAAGTGGTTCGACTTCCCCAAAAACGATCATGGTAAAAAGTCGCTAAACCCTCTTGGCTTTGTGCGCGAAGCATTGAACATGCAAAAGTAAGCAAAGAGGTTACACACAATTTTCGAATCATAAGTTCCAAAATTAGGCCGAATGTGGCTAAAAACAAAAAAGCCCTCCATGCGGAGAGCTTTTTCTTTGGAATAATTTGGGCTTATCGCTGATTGATGTCCACAAATGCACGTGGCGTTGCACCTACATAGATTTGACGTGGACGACCGATAGGCTCTTTATTTGTCATCATTTCTTGATGCTGCGCAATCCAACCCGGAAGACGACCAATCGCGAAAAGAATCGTAAACATATTCGTAGGGATACCTAATGCACGGTAGATAATTCCCGAATAGAAATCAACGTTCGGATATAATTTACGAGCAACAAAATAGTCATCACTTAACGCCGCAGCCTCTAGTTCTTGGGCAATTTTTAATACAGGATCCTGAACACCTAAAGCAGTTAACACATCATCCGCTGCTTTCTTGATAATTCGAGCACGTGGATCAAAATTCTTGTAAACACGGTGACCAAAGCCCATCAAACGGAAACCCGAATTTTTGTCTTTCGCCATAGCGATAAACTGAGCCGTATCGCCGCCCGCTTGCTTGATTTCCTCCAACATCTCAATAACCGCTTGGTTGGCTCCACCGTGAAGTGGACCAAACAAGGCCATAATACCTCCTGAGATACTCGAAAACAAACTAGCATGCGAAGAACCAATCAAACGAACTGTCGAAGTCGAACAGTTTTGCTCGTGATCCGCATGTAAAATCAATAATTTATTCATCGCTTTCGAAACGATGCTATTTACCTCATAAGCCTCACCTGGCTTCGCAAACATCATTTTCAAGAAGTTAGAGCAATAATCCAAGGATTGGTCCGGAGCAACAATCGCCTCGCCAATACTCTTCTTGTAGTTCCAAGCCGCAAAAATTGGCAAAGCAGCCAATAAACGTAGGATGTTATCTTCTTTTTCGTCAGCAGAATACTGGCCCTCCATCAAACCCACCAAAGCAGATAATTCGCTCATTGGGTGTGTGCTCGTTGGGATTACTTGCGCAATATTCAATAAAGCTTGATTCGAAACGGTGTATTTCTGAACAGCAGCCTCAAATGCATTCAATTGAGCTTGGGTTGGCAATTCGCCATGTAATAACAAATAGGCTACTTCCAAGAAACTAGCCTTATCGGCCAATTCCTCAATACTGTACCCACAGTGTCTTAAAATTCCCTCTTCACCATCTAAAAAAGTAATTGCACTCTTCGTTGCGCCTGTGTTCTTGTAACCTGGATCATACGTAACGTATCCCGTTAAATCACGTAACTTGGCGATATCGATAGCTTTTTCGTTTTCTGTACCCACTAACGTAGGCAATTCAAAACTTTTACCATCCACATTGATCACTGCATTTTGAGACATAATCTTTATAAATATAAGGTATAAGGTCTAGCAATTCAGAGACAGTTTAGAACTGTGGGCTAAATTGAAGCCTCTAAGATAATACGATATTTTGAAAGGTTGATTACCTTTATTAATCCAATTCAAATAAATTTATTTAACACAATTTTTTCTTCGCATATTTCAAAAAATATTGATTTTATGGCTCTCATCTCTCAATTGTTACAAAACTACCCTTTTAGTTCTCAAGAGCGATTTCTTCAATACGTACAAATTGATACCCAATCCGATCCGCTTTCAAATTCAAGCCCAACGACACAAAAACAAAAAAATCTCGGAAAGGTTTTGGTAAACGAATTACACGCATTAGGAATTTCCAATGCCGAACTTGACGAACATGGCTATGTATACGCTTACCTACCCAGTAACGTAGACCACGATGTGCCTGGTATCTTTTTCTGTTCCCACATGGATACTTCACCAGATTGCAGTGGTGCCAACGTCAAACCGATCGTTCATCCTAATTACCAAGGTCAAGACATCGTTTTACCCGATGACACACAAGTAGTTATTCGACTAAAGGATCATCCCGATTTAGCGGAGCAATTTGGCCATGATATCATTACAGCAAGTGGTTTAACCTTGTTGGGAGCCGACAACAAAGCAGGCGTCGCCGAAATAATGGATGCGGTAGCTTTTTGGGCCCAACATCCCGAGGTGCCTCATGGCCCCATCACCATCGTATTTACGCCCGACGAGGAAGTAGGTCGAGGAACCGACCACATCAATTTAGCCAAAATAAAGGCTGAATTCGGATATACACTCGATGGGGAAAAGCGAGGTCACCTCGAAAACGAAACCTTCTCAGCCGATTATTTCCGCATCGACGTTCAAGGGGTATCCCAACATCCCGGTTTCGCCAAAGGGCGCATGGAAAGTGCAATAAAAATAGCCTCCGAAATAATCGAACGACTCCCCAAAGACCATTGCAGCCCAGAAACGACAGAGGAAAAAGAAGGCTTCATTCACCCAACCGACATCCGTGGTTCCGTAGAAGAAGCACAAATCGAATTCATATTACGTGCATTTGAATCCGAAAAACTAGTTGAATATGGGAATCTATTGAAGCAAATCAGTGAAGACGTCCTTCGCAAATACCCAAATTCCCGAGTACAATTCGAACAAAAGGAGCAATATCGAAACATGTTTGAAGTGCTAAAAGATCATCCCGCCTGCATGGACTTAGCCATGGAGGCCATGCGTTTGGCTGGCCTTGAGCCCGAAACCAGATCCATACGTGGTGGAACTGATGGCTCACGCCTTACGTTCATGGGCCTACCCTGCCCCAACATCTTTGCCGGCGAACATGCCTTCCACAGCAAACAAGAATGGGTTTCCGTACAAGACATGCAGAAAGCTACGGAGACGGTGGTGTATTTGGCGAGTTTAGTCACCAAATAGGTTAGAGGTAAGAGGTAAGAGGTTAGTGGTGATTTGACATAAAAAAGCCTGGGCGGTTGCCCAGGCTTTTTTTTTACTCCCACTCAATCGTCGCAGGTGGTTTTGACGAGATGTCATAAACAACGCGGTTAACTCCTTTGACCTGGTTAATAATTTCATTCGAAATTCTACCTAAGAACTCATAAGGCAAATGA
>JBDKFF010000271.1:0-6752 GCA_039798865.1 Bacteroidota bacterium | reverse complement strand
TAGCCTCCGATGGGGATGTGATTGAATTGGAAGAGGGTAATTTTCAAATTACGGGCAGCCTTTCTTTGGAGGGCAAGAAAAAGATCACCATTCGCGGTAAGGGAATGGATAAGACGGTATTGAGTTTTAAAAATCAAACGACGGGAGCTGAAGGTATTAAGATCACCAATTGTGAGAATATCATTCTGGAGGATTTAACCGTACAGGATTCGAAGGGGGATTTAATCAAGACGATGCATGTCAAAGACATTATTTTCCGTCGAATAAAAGCCGAATGGACAGGAGGTCCCAAATCGCGGAATGGCTCTTATGCCTTGTATCCTGTCCTGTGCACGAATATCCTCATCGATAGCTGTGTAGCGATTGGAGCGTCCGACGCGGGTATTTATGTGGGTCAATCTCAACACATCGAGGTGAAAAATTGTACGGCATACCAAAACGTTGCGGGAATTGAAATTGAAAATTCCTTGTATGCGGATGTACATCATAACCATGCCTATGGGAATACGGGTGGAATACTGGTTTTTGATTTGCCCGACTTGATTCAAAAAAAGGGAGGCTTTGTGAAGGTGCATGATAATCTGATTGAAGAGAATAACTTATCCAATTTTGCCCCGAAGGGAAATATCGTGGGTAAGGTTCCTAAAGGAACGGGCATGCTCATTCTCGCAACGAGTCATGTGGATATTTACAATAACAAGATCTTGAACCATCGAACGGTGGGCGTAGGGATTATCTCCTATTTCATGGCGGAAATTGCGATTAAGGATAAGGAGTACGACCCCTATCCAACGGCCATTTCGGTCTTCAATAATACCTTTGAACGTCGATTAGGTCGCGTGCCTTTGGAGGGTCGATTTGCTCAAATCTATCGCTTTAAATTACGATTTGGTCGGAATGTACCGCATATCGTCTATGACGGTGTTTTAGATGCGGCGCGTTGCGGAACAGATGGGAAATATTTAGGACCTCATAAAATCTGTGTGCATGATAATGTAAACCAGTCGGTAGCCAATATGGATGCGGAGCACGACTTTAAAAACGTTCAACGTAATCCAGCTGATTTGGATTGTGTTCAGGAGTATGTCAAATCGAATCAATTCTAGGTATGCGTTACTGGGGATTTTTCGTCTTATTGGCTTTGATGTCCTACCAACCGGGGCCTAAATTCCCCGTCAAATTATCCGATTATGGATTTTTTGAAGGTAAACCTCAAGACCAAAAACCGGCCTATGGTGTTACGCCCTACGAATTAGTATCTCCCCTATTTTCCGATTATGCAAGTAAGTTGCGATTCATTCAAATGCCCTCGGGGCAATCGGTGAATTACAACCCGGATTCTGTATTCCAATTTCCGGTAGGAACGCGAATTGTGAAGACTTTTTACTACCCTACCGATGAACGTCACCCGAATGAGGGCCGAAGATTAATGGAGACACGCGTATTAAGCCATGAACCCACGGGTTGGGTGGCATTGCCTTACATATGGAATGAGGAACAGACAGAGGCTTATTTGGAAGTCGCGGGTGGTACGAGTTTAGTGGAGTACAAGGACGCTAAAGGTAAAAAGCAGCAGGTCAATTACGTCGTTCCCAATGTCAATCAATGCAAAGGATGCCATGAAAGGGATGGTAAAATGACGCCGATTGGACCTTCGGCCCGACAATTGAATTCGACGATGACCTATGCTCATGGTGCTGAAAATCAATTGGAGTATTGGAGTCGGACGAATCAAATGAAAGGCTTAAGTGGCAATCGGCCGGCCTTCGTTTCTTATCTCGATGAAAACGCTTCCCTGAATGAACGCGTGAAAGCCTACTTGGATATCAATTGTGCGCATTGCCATAATCCGAAAGGACCGGCGAAAAGCTCGGGTTTATTTCTGGGGCATACCTATTATGGCTCAACGGCCTATGGAATCATGAAATCACCCGTAGCGGCTGGTCGGGGTTCCGGCGGATTAAACTACGACATTGTACCCGGCAAACCCTCCGAAAGTATCTTACTTTATCGAATGGACTCCCATGATCCCGGCATTATGATGCCTGAATTAGGTCGGAGTAAAATTCACCAAGAAGGGGTCGCACTGATCAAGGCATGGATTAAATCAATTCATTGATAATCATTCATTTATTCATTTATTGAATAGGAAAAGGTATTTCTCCGGGCGAAATTTGTATCATCAAACCTAGCCCGCAAAATGAAGAAGAATACGAAAATAGAAAACCAGCTCCTCGAAATGATTCAGCCACGCATTCAGCTGATTGAAAATAAATTTTCAGATGGGAAAGCTTTAACAGATCAAGATGTGAATACGTTGCTATTGAAATCGCAATTCAATCACATCAATCATTTAGATTTGCGATTGGATGAGGTGGCAGCAGATGTGGCTCAGCTACGACTCGACTTTTCTGGACTCGACGGGAAATTTCAGGCTTTAGAGGCTAGATTCATTTCTTTTGAATCTAGAATGGAGGCAAGCATCGAAAAGACAATGAAATCTCACATAAAATGGACGCTTGGTTTAATGACTTTTTGCCTGACATTATTTAAAATCATAGATCTAGTCGTCCAAAACTAAAAAGGGCCGATTCCTCGGCCCTTTCAATCTACTTTCCTAGTACAATATTGACAATCCGTTTCGGAACCACAATTACCTTAGAAGGTGCCTTGCCATCCAAATGCTTCTGTACCTGATCGTTGGCCAATACTCCTGCCTCCACTTCAGCCGGAGTAGCCGTTGCAGAAAAGGCCAGCGTTAACTTCACCTTACCATTAAAGGAGATTGGATAATTAAACTCATTCTCAACCAAGAATTCCGGATTAAATACCGGGAAGCTCGCATGTGAAATCGTTCCTGCCTCCTCTCCTAATGCTACCCAAAGCTCCTCAGCCATGTGAGGCGCGTATGGAGAAAGCAATAAGACCAATTCGCGAAGAACGGATTTCTTGTGGCACTTCAATTGCCCCAAATCATTCACGCAAATCATGAGCGTAGAAACGACCGTGTTAAACGAATATCGCTCCAAATCATCTTGAACCTTTCGGATGGCCGTATGCAACACTTTTAATTCCTCTGGCGTTGCAGGCGCATCTATTAAAATTGATTTCTGAGCCTGCTCATCGAAGAACAAACGCCAAACTTTACGCAAGAAATTGTGGGATCCCGAAATCGAATTCGTATTCCAAGGCTTGAATTGCTCCAATGGCCCTAAAAACATCTCATACACGCGAAGCGTATCCGCGCCGTATTTGGCAATTAAGTCATCTGGATTAACGACATTGAACTTCGACTTCGACATCTTCTCCACTTCCCAGCCACAGATGTACTTGCCATCTTCCAAAATGAATTGGGCATCCGCAGGTACATCATTACGAGAACGCTTAAACTCTTCCACATCCATCACATCATTCTCCACAATATTCACATCCACGTGCAGGGCCGCCACATCGTATTGGTCCTTCAAACCATGCGAAACAAAAGTGGCCGGATCCGAATTCTTCACCCGATACACGAAATTGGACCGACCTTGAATCATCCCTTGGTTGATCAATTTCTTCGCAAATTCTTCCTCCGCCACGTAACCTAAATCCTTCAAGAATTTATTCCAAAAACGAGAATACAACAAGTGACCCGTCGCATGCTCGGAGCCGCCAATGTATAAATCAACAGCCTTCCAATAATTCACCGACTCTTTTGAGGCAAATGCTGAATCATTTTGAGCATCCATATAACGGTACCAATACCAAGACGATCCTGCCCATCCTGGCATAGTCGACCACTCGTAATCGTATTGTCCCTGATATTTCCAGGAATCCGCTGCACGCCCCAAAGGTGGTTCGCCCGTTTCAGTTGGTAAATACTTATCAATCTTCGGCAACTCCAAAGGCAATTCAGACTCTTGAATCAAATAAGGCAATAATTGTCCATTAGATGCTGGCTTAAAGTAAACCGGAACCGGTTCACCCCAATAACGCTGACGGGAAAATACCGCATTTCGCATACGATACTCAACTTTCCCTTTTCCGATCCCACGATCCTCCAACCATTGAATCAAGGTTTCCGTGGCCTCTTTGTATCCCATGCCATTGATCATACCTGAGTTGATGTATTTCCCCTCTTTGGTATTATCCGCTTGTTTTTCAATATCCTTTTGGGCATCCAAAATCGCCGGAATAGGCAAATCAAAATGTTTCGCAAAGTTCCAATCGCGTTGGTCGCCCGACGGAACACCCATCACGGCACCTGTACCATAACCCGCCAAAACGTAATCGGCTAGAAATAAAGGAACCCGCTCATTATTCAATGGATTAATCACATAAGTTCCTGTGAATACACCTGAAACCGTTTTAACTTCCGATACGCGATCCAATTCCGAACGTGATTTCGTCCAAGTAATATAAGCATCCACATCCGCTTGTTGCTCAGGCTTCGTCAACTCGGCTACCCATTCATGTTCCGGTGCCAACACCATAAAGGAAACCCCATAAATGGTATCCACACGGGTGGTAAAGACCTTAATTTTCTTATCCGCAATTCCCTCAATTTCAAACTCCACATCCGTTCCAATGGATTTACCAATCCAATTGCGTTGTTGTTCTTTCAATGAATCCGACCAATCTACCTCATCCAATCCACGCAATAAACGATCAGCGTAAGCCGTGATGCGCATCGACCATTGACGCATCTTTTTCTGCTCCACCGGATATCCACCACGCTCCGAAAGACCATCCTTAACCTCATCGTTAGCTAATACCGTACCCAATTGAGGACACCAGTTGACCACCGAATCATCCAAATAAGCCAAACGGAAATTCAACAAATACGCATATTGCTCCTCTTCGCTCATGGCATTCCAACGATCCGCTGAAATACGTTCAACATCCTCATCACAGACCGCCTTCAACCCAATGGAACCCTGAAAAGCCAAAATAGCCTTCAAGGTATCGATCGATTCCGCTTTATCTGAAGACTGATTGTACCAGGAATTGAACAATTGCATAAAAATCCATTGTGTCCACTTATAATAAGATGGATCCGAAGTACGTACCTCACGCGACCAGTCGAATGAAAAACCCATGTTTTTCAATTGCTCGATGTAACGGGTAATATTTTGTTCTGTCGTGATCGCAGGATGTTGACCCGTCTGAATGGCATATTGCTCAGCCGGCAATCCAAAGGAATCAAATCCCATGGGATGTAATACCTCAAAACCTTGTAAACGCTTATAACGCGCCATAATATCAGAAGCAATGTAACCCAGCGGATGACCGACGTGAAGACCCGCTCCCGAAGGATAAGGAAACATATCCAAGACATAATACTTGGGCTTGTTGGGATTCACTTGAGCTTGAAAGGTTTGGTTTTGTTCCCAAAATCCTTGCCATGCTTTTTCTATCTCACGAAATTGATACTCTGAACGCATATAAATTGTTTATTTTTCAAAAGGGGATGCAATTTACACGATTTTGTCGAAAAAATATTTACTCTACTTTATTGGTAGATTAAGTTAAGTCTATTAGTTTTGTAGGATAATTAAGAAAACCATGTCCACACCATCCGACTCGACACCACCCAAATCCAAATTCCCTAGCTTGTTAAAAGCCATCAATATTATTTGGAAGCGTGAACGTAGCTTCACGGAAGTCATTATTCATATCAGCAATGCCTTGGCCTTGATGATTGTGGGACATTTGATTTTCACTTACCTGACTGCAGAAAAGGTAATTGCTGTATTTAATACGGTAGATTCATCGATCCTTTACTATGTATTAGGAGGATTCATTGCCCAAATGATCGATGGGGCTTTAGGCATGGCTTACGGAGTAACAGCGACGACCTTCCTTATGTCCGTGGGAATTACCCCCGCCGCCGCATCCGCAAGCGTCCATGCATCTGAAGTTTTTACTTCCGGTGTCTCAGGCTATATGCACTTGAAATTCGGCAATGTCAATTCCAAATTATTTAAAACGCTCGTTATCCCAGGGGTTATCGGTGCCATTTTAGGAGCTTATATACTTTCCTCCCTAGAAGATTATGCGGGCTATATCAAACCCATTGTTTCGATATACACGCTCTTTTTAGGTGCCATCATCATTCGAAAAGCACTCATCAAACGACAAGAGAAGCGCCAATTAAAAAAAGTGGGTTGGCTAGCACTTTTCGGTGGCTACCTCGATTCCATCGGTGGTGGCGGTTGGGGACCCATCGTATCCTCTACACTCATAGCCTCGGGGCGTCACCCCAAATACACCATTGGAAGCGTTAATTTGACCGAATTCTTCGTTTCGCTAGCATCCTCCATCACATTCTTTACCGTGATTGGCTTAGGCTATTGGCAAGTAATCGCCGGATTAATTCTCGGTGGCGTAGTGGCGGCTCCCATCGCGGCCAGATTGGCCAATAAACTCCCTGTCAAGAGCATGATGATTCTTGTGGGAATCGTCATCATCATTGTCAGTTTGCGCCAGATTGTTCTTGGCGCCGGGAAATTCTTCTAATCGTGTTGGATTTTTCGGGTACTTACCTTTCCCTGAAAATCCGTAAATCGAATTAGCTGAATGGCTGAATTAGTCAATGGATAGGTTTTCCCAGCTTGAATATTCATTCGATGAAGCTCTTGACCTAGCCCATTAAAACATTGCAATTTGCCGCTTTGGTTCGTTAATACATAAATCGTTTCTGAACTTGGATTCGGCCAAACTTGTAAAGCCTGAGATGCTTGTGCCTCCCAAACAGCTGATGTACTCTT
>JBDKFF010000270.1:0-2715 GCA_039798865.1 Bacteroidota bacterium | reverse complement strand
AGGTTGAAAATCCTTTAGACACACCTAATCAAAAAATACTTTTACCCAGCGTTCGAAGGGCCTATTTACAGATTTATCGGATTTAGGATTGAAAAGCATTTGACTTTTCATTCATCTAAATTTTCGAAATCATGTTTACTAAATATATTTGTTTGCTTTGTTTATTGAGCTTTCCTGCATTGTCGCAGGAAATTACGGGTCGGGTCATGAGCCTGGATTCCCAAGGGAAAATGGAGGATTTACCGGGCGCTACGGTTTATTACCAACCCGAAAAAAAAGGAACAGTAGTAGGGACGAATGGCTTATTCTCTCTGAGAGTTCAGCAATTCCCCGGTTGGCTTTTCGTTCGTTCCGTCGGATTTGATTCTGATTCCGTATGGATTACTAAGCCGCAGTTTGTACACGTGCATTTGAAGGCAAATGCCTCTGAATTGAATGAGGTAAAAGTTATGGCGAGTCCAGGTGGCCACGATGTGCAATCGATTCAAAGCAGGGAAATCCTCACGATGAAAACCTTGGCTAAGGCCGCTTGCTGCAATCTTTCGGAGAGTTTTGAGACGAATGCGAGTGTATCGGTCAACTTTAGCGATGCCGTGACTGGGGCAAAACAAATATCGCTTTTGGGTCTCTCGGGTACTTATGTGCAAACCCAAGTGGAGAATGTTCCTTCCATTCGAGGTCTAAAATCAACCTACGGTCTCAATTACATTCCTGGTACCTGGATTCGATCCATTGATTTAGCCAAAGGGCAGAGCTCCGTCGCCAATGGATATGAGTCGATGACCGGAGCCATTAACATGGAGCTGGCCAAACCCGATACCTCGGAGGTTTATTTCTTGAATGCCTATGGCAATTCGCAAGGGCGATTTGAGCTTAACCAACATGCGGCACATAAATTCAATGGCAAGCTCTCCACGGCATTATTGACTCATTATTCCCAACAAGCCTATCGCCTCGATGGAAATAAGGATGGTTTCATGGATTTACCTTTGTTTCAATTGGTAAATGTCATGAACCGTTGGAAATACGCCTCGGAAAATTGGATGATGCAAGCAGGAGTTAGCTATCTGCAAGAAGATCGTTTAGCCGGTCAAATGGGTTTTTCTGAGAAGAGTTCAAATCGTTATTTGACCTATGGATTTGGAAGTAATACGGGTCGATTTGAAGCATTTGCCAAGATTGCGAAATTATTTCCGACAAAGCCTTGGAAAGGGGTGGGCTTGATTTTATCTACAAGCCAACATCAAAACGATGCCTATTTTTCATTCAAGAACTACATGGGTCGTGAGCAGAGTATGTTTGGTAATTTGATTTATCAGTCGATGATTGATAATACGAATCATACTTGGAAGGCAGGAACTAGTTTTCTGTATGATTCCTACCAGGAGAGATACATCGATTCCAGCTATGCACGGACGGAAATAGTTCCTGGTTTCTTTGGCGAATATACCTGGACAGTACCCAATAAGTTGACTGTTGTCATCGGAAATCGAATCGATTTTCACAATCAATTAGGCACCAAATGGGTACCTCGATTTCATGCCAAATGGGATGTTGCACCCAATTGGATGGCTCGCGCCTCTTTGGGCAAAGGTTGGCGTCGGGTAAATCCCCTAGCGGAGAATATGGGATTTTTAGCGAACAGTCGATATATCCAATTGGTCGGGAATCTTAACCCTTTAGAGGAGGCTTGGAACTATGGAATGAGTCTGACACATGATTTTACATTGGGGACTCGAAAAGGGAATATCGTTTTTGATTATTTCCAAACGGATTTTACGCATCAATGGATGGTGGACATGGAGATCGCGCATTCGATTCGCATGTATAGTAGCCCGGGTGTCTCTTATTCCAAGAGTGCACAGGTAGAGGTGAATTACAGTCCATTGCCGCGTTTGGAGTGGAAAGTGGCTTACCGTTACCAGGATGTAGCGGCTGATTACCTCGCTAGTAATGGTGGTTTACGCCGCCTTTCCAAGCCCTTTTTAAATAAGGATCGGGTATTGGTTAATTTAGCTTATGCGACCAAGTACGATATTTGGAAGTTTGATTTGACTTGGCAGTGGAGTGGTCCTCGACGGATTCCGAATGCCTATGTCCACTCAGGTGACGCGCCTGAGGCGACAGCGCCTGCTTTCTCGATGGTCTATGGACAGGTTACACGCCAATTTAAAAAATGGGAAATGTATTTAGGCGTGGAAAATCTTTTTAATTTTACACAACCCAATCCTATTATGAATGCTTCGGATCCGTTTGTGAGGGAGTTTGATGCAACCATGGTTTGGGGCCCAGTAGCCGGGCGAATGGTTTACACGGGATTACGATATAAAATCAACTAAATAATAAGTTTATGAAAAAGTACCTATTAATGACCGGAATGGTTTTGGCAATGTTTGGAACATTTGCACAGACTCCTACAACGAAGAAGGCGAAACAAGAAGAGAAAAAAGAAGTTTATCAATGTCCTATGAAATGCGAAGGAACAAAGACCTATTCGAAAAAGGGTAAGTGTCCTGCTTGTACCATGGATTTAAAAGTTGTTAAGAAATAGTTTAACTTCCCTAGGTTGAAGCCTGGTGTTAAAAATAATCGGATGAAACATATATTATTTTTTCTACTCCTGCCTTTCGGGTTATTGGCTGGACCTACGCAGACCGTTAAGATCAAGACCTCTGCGATTTGTGAAATGTGTAAAGAACGCATCGAGAAGAATCT
>JBDKFF010000269.1:0-3616 GCA_039798865.1 Bacteroidota bacterium | reverse complement strand
TTTTAAGAACTCGCTCGGTCGTTGGCTCAAAATTCGCCAACACCTTTCCATTCTGATCTTTAATTTCGGAGATAATCATCGGCTCGACATGAATGCCCTCATTCACAAAGGCCGAATAGGCACCTATCATCTCGAAGAGTGAAACATCGATTGAACCTAGACCAATGGATGCAACGGGCTTCATGGGGCTTTTAATACCCATTTTACGGGCATAATACATGACGGTATCGGGACCTACTACTTCATTGGTTAATCGCGCCGCAACGGTATTTACGGATTTAGCGATGGCACGTTTCAAAGGCATGTGACTGTAAGAGAATGTTCCATCCGCATTGTGGGGATTCCACATTTTCTTTTCACCATTTTCCCCAATGACTTCAATGCTATATGGCGCATCCTCAACCGTAAAGCAAGGTGACACATCCCTTGGCCCATCAATGGCCGCCGCATAAACAAATGGCTTAAAGGTTGAACCTGCTTGACGTTTACTCTGTTTAACGTGATCGTATTTGAAATATTTAAAATCCAATCCCCCAACCCATGCCTTGATATGTCCCGTATACGGATCCAAGGTCATCATTCCCGCTTGAAGAAAACGCTTGTAATAATTAATGGAATCGAGTGCACTCATTTCCCGCTGCTCCTCGCCCATGGCATTTCGCGAATACACCCACATTTTGCGTTTGACATTTTTCATGTAATGCCAAACCGAATCCGGATTCTTAGGAAAACGATTAACCAATGCCTTGTAATAATCTGTCCGCTTGGCAGCTGAATCTAAAAAGCCAGGAATTTCGCGTCCCGCTTCATCCACCCAAGGATTTTGTCCCGACCAATGATTATCGAAAGACTTTTGCGTACTCCGCATTCCATCTTCCACGGCTTCCTCCGCATGAATTTGTAGACGCGAGTCTATCGTAGTCATGATTTTCAGACCATCGCGATATAGGTCGACCTCCATCTCATTGGCTTTTGCCCAATCCTGAATATATTTCGCGACAGCAACTTTAAAATAATTACCCGTTCCGTCATATGGAGATTCCTGATTTTCATGCAAGACAATAGGCATAGGTGCCAAAGAGTCATATTCCGATTGCTTTAAATATCCCGCCTTAACCATTTGAGCTAAAACCACGTTTCGACGCTTCCAAGCCTTATTTTCTGCTAATGGCTTTCCATCGTAACGTTTTGGATTATAAGTCGTTGTGGCCTTTTGAAGACCTACTAAAATTGCCGCCTCTTGAATAGATAAACTATCCGGTGAAGTATTAAAATAGGTTTTCGATGCGACCTTAATCCCATAGGCATTATTGCCATAGTCAACCGTATTTAAATACCATAAAATAATCTCATCCTTTGTGTAAAAGCGCTCTAATTTGATCGCTGTGACCCACTCTTTGGATTTATAAATGAGTTTATTTAAACCCGGGATATACCCCAAAAGACCCGTTTTGGTGAAACTCTTTTTCGTGCGGGTTTTAAACAAATTCTTCGCCAATTGCTGCGAAATGGTACTTCCTCCTCCGCGATCACCGCCTTTAACAATCCCCACCGCTACACCGGCCCACGCTTGAAAGTCGATCCCCGTATGATCATAAAAACGAGCATCTTCCGTAGCGACTAAGGCCTTCACCAAATACGGTGAAATCAATTTAAAATCACGAATTGGCGTACGGTTTTCCGCAAAATACTTACCTAAAAGAACCCCATCCGCTGAATAAATTTCAGATGCCTGGGATAATTTAGGATTTTGAAGATCATCCACACTTGGCATGGTGCCCGTTAACCAAAAAATATTTGTCTCAATGACAAACAGATAAATACAGATATACAAAAATGTCTTACCCGCAATTCGCCAAACTCGCACAATGGGCTTGTAATATGGGGATTCCTTATCGACACGCGCATCATAATATGCTTGTAATTGATTCCATCTTGACTCATACTCGGTACGAATTAAAAGCACAATGGCTTCCAATTTTGCATAATTCTTTTGCCCCAAAAGCTTTTGCATACCCTTTAGAACAAGGTTAATTAGAATGATCAACATTCGTAACACCCCGTCTTTCAGCAAAGAGTAATAGTTTTTTATCTTTTGAAACATAACTTATTCGGTTTCTAGTTTTTCTAAGATATTCATTAAATCGGTAAAATCCCGAAATCCTGGTCGGTCTTCTTCTCCCGACATCAATCCAATCCCTTTAATCGAGCTTTGCTCAATCCATTCCTCCAAATCATCCTCGGGAATCTCTAAACCCAAAATAATCGGATATTGCGCCGACCAAATTTCGACGGACCCTTCCATTCCTTGTAAGGAATCTGGCCCCTCACCGACTAACAAAAAATGGCTCACATATGGCGCTGAAGCGGCAAATACCGCTGGAAGATTATCCGTATCGATATTAACACGTAAAATTTTAGGAATATCGATATCTTGAATGGCAACTAAATTCACCTTCGTGTCAATCTCTAAAACGTCAGGCTTATATTCTTCAACTTTCGCTTTAATTTCCGCGGCATCATTCGTAGAAAATTCGCCTACGATTTGCACACCGGCCAACCAGTTACGAATTTCCGTGAATTGATCAATTGAAATTTTCCCGAGCGGGAAACCCAATAAATCCACTCCCATTCCCGCACAATAACGGGCATCGGAAAGATTAGTGATGGCAGAAACTTTAACGAGAGTTTTTAACATAGGGTATTATCATGCTTAGACGTAAGAACAAAACTACGCTTTCAGAAAAATATATCCTAACTTGCAGGAAATTTTCAACAGGCTTTGAACCTGGATCAGAATATGGAATCAAAAGGACGCGTTTTAGTCGCCATGAGCGGCGGAATCGACAGCTCAGTCGCAGCTGTTTTATTACACGAACAAGGATATGAGGTCATCGGGATGACCATGAAAACCTGGGACTATGCAAGTTCCGGGGGTGATAAAAAAGAAACCGGCTGTTGTTCCTTGGATTCCATCAACGATGCGCGTCACATTGCCGTTTCGCTTGGATTCCCCCACTATATTTTAGATATCCGTGAAGAATTTGGGGATTCTGTGATCGATTACTTTACGCAAGAATACGTGGATGGGCGCACCCCCAACCCTTGCGTTATGTGCAATACGCACATTAAATGGGATGCCTTACTCCGCAGAGCAGATCAACTTGGCTGTGAATTCATTGCTACAGGACACTACGCGCAGATTCGCGAGGAAGGTGGCCGTTACATTATCTCTAAAGGCGTAGATAATTTAAAAGATCAAAGCTATGTGCTTTGGGGCGTTTCTCAATCGAGTTTAGCACGAACCATTCTCCCCTTGGGAGGACTGACTAAAGCACGCATTCGTGAAATGGCTACCGAACGCGGATTCGTCGACCTCGTCAATAAATCCGAGAGCTATGAAATTTGCTTTGTGCCCGACAATGACTACCGTGGCTTCTTAAAGCGTCGATTACCCGAATTAGAAGCTCAAGTAGCCGGTGGAAATTTTGTGGATGTAAACGGAAAGGTAATAGGCAAACATGAAGGATACCCCTTCTACACAGTTGGCCAACGAAAAGGCTTGGGTAAAGCCTTTGGTTTCCCTGCTTATGTCATTGAAATTAGAAAAGAAACG
>JBDKFF010000268.1:0-3523 GCA_039798865.1 Bacteroidota bacterium | reverse complement strand
GAATTAAATGTCATCGATGGAACAAATTTTTTCCTTTGGAGAAATACATTTAAATATCAATTGCTAAATACAATAATTCGCATTCCATTTATCAAGTTTAAACAATTTAATCAAATGCCATTAGCGATTTATCCCACAGCCTTTATGGATTTGGGCTATGTATATAATGCCAATAAAGAAGCTCGCAATCGCAGCAATCAGTGGCTTATGGGCTCGGGACTAGGATTTGATTTAGTTACCTATTACAATTTGGTTTGTAAAATCGGATTTCCGATAACCAATGGAGGAAAAACAGGAATGGTGGTTAGTATAGGACGTGAATTTTAAGCAAAAAAAAACCAGTCACAGACCGGCTTCTTTTTAAAATACCTAACCACTAATAGTCTTAAATATACTTATGCACAATGCATTAAATTCTCAGATAATTTCAAAAATAAGAATATTTTCATTAACAATGATTCAGGCCTGAGCGAATTTATTTATTTTTGATTTATACGAAAAGGAAGGAAACCATGAAAAGATCCCACAGTTTCATTTATTTATTGGCAGGATGCTTATTATTTAGCGCTTGTACCCAGGAGACAAATTCGTCCGAAAATGCAAAAATAAGTCTATCTCCTGAACAAGTAAAAATTAAAGAAGCGTGGAAATCAAGCCATGATTGGGTAAAACAAATAACTTCCAGCGATACATTAATTATTCGTAATACCCAATGGGGCGTTGCGATCGATGAAATCAATGAGAAGATTGAACTATCGGAATCACAGCCTGAACACGGCAAATCCTATTCTTTGTATTTCGACGATAGCGACTTAAACTTTGTTGATATTTCTTACATCCCCAACAACGACGGCAAGCTCCATGAAATTGATTTGGATATCTATGTCGAGGAAATGCCGCAAGTTGGGCAATTAAGACAAAGCCTCAGCTCCTACTTCGACGTTAAATTCGGTCCATCTGTTACCAATGGAACTAAAACCCTTTGGAATCAAAATAAAAATACCCAGGTCGAATTAGAGGATGTAAGCACCTCTAAGGACCCGGGTATCAAAGTAATTTTGAAGTCGAAATCTTAGACTTTCCAAATCCATCCGCGGGTGTCTGCTACCTCACCAAGGCGGATTTGATTGATTTCATTGTAAACGCGCACCGAAAAGTCTGAATCTTTGCGCTCAGGCAATTCATAATCTTTCCCCTCAAAACCGATGGTCGCTATCGGAGCGATCACCGCCGCAGTTCCGGCACCAAATGCCTCTGTCACTGAACCGTTTTGAATACCCTCAATCAACTCCTTAACGGCTAATTGACGCTCCTGTACTTCGATTCCCCAATCCTTTGCAATTTGCATCACTGATTTACGCGTCACACCATCCAAGATCGTATCGCCCGTGGCAGCAGTTACCAAAGCACCATCAATGACAAACATTAGGTTCATGGTACCCGCTTCCTCGACATACTGATGAGTAGCCGCATCTGTCCAGATAATTTGATCATAACCATCCTTGATTGCATTTTGTGTAGGGAACAGAGAACCGCCATAATTTCCGGCATTTTTTGCATAACCTACACCCCCTTTAGCTGCACGAATATATTCCGTTTCGACGCGGACACGCAAGGGCTTGGAATAATATGACCCTACTGGGCAATTAAAGATGATAAATTTATAGGTTGTAGAGGGTGTAACGCCTACATACTCATCCGTTGCAAACATGAAAGGACGAATGTAGAGCGAGCAACCTTCTTTGTTAGGCACCCACGCCTGATCTAGCTTTAATAATTCACGTAAGCCCCCCAAGAAAATCTCCTCCGGCACCTCTGGCATGCACATGCGAGTAGCTGATTTATTGAAGCGCTTCAAATTCTCTTGTGGACGAAATACCTGAATATCTCCATCTTTGGAACGATACCCTTTCATCCCCTCAAAAATTGCTTGACCATAATGCAAAGACATCATAGCGGGCTGGTATTCCAAAGGTCCGTAGGGTTGAATTGTTACCGACTGCCATGCACCATCGGCGTATTCAGCCACGAGCATGTGGTCTGCAAAACTGCGACCAAAGGCAAGGGTATCAAAATTTACTTGATCAATTCGAGATTGAGCGACAGGTTGAATGTGGATTTGCATAATAATTAATTTATTTTCCTGAATTCCATGGAATTTCAGGGATACCTAGGCTATGGTGCAAATAGCGACACACCATAAATAAGTAATCAGATAAACGATTCAAATAAGCCATTGCAATTTCATAATCCGTATGTTCGGTGGCTTGTACCCAACGAATGAGGCTTCGTTCGGCTCGCCGACAAACAGTCCGGGTGATTTGAGCAGTTGCAATGGTTGGGTGTCCACCCGGAAGTATAAAAAAGCGCATCGGAGCTAATTGAGCATCCATGGAGTCAATATTTTCCTCCAAAGCCACGATGTCATTTAATGAGATCAATTCCATGTTACCAAGAGCTTGCTTTGAGTCACTTGCTACATGCGCACCCAAAACAAATAAGCTGCTTTGTATGGCTTGTAATTTGGAAGCTAAATCTTCATCGACATGACAAATTAACAATCCGATGTGTGAATTTAATTCATCAATATCTCCAATCGCCTCCAAACGAAAATCGGATTTTGACAATCCAATTCCATCAGCCAAACGAGTAAAGCCCTTATCACCTTGTTTTGTGTAGATCTTCATATTTACAAAAATAGTTTTTTCGGCCTTGAATCCAAAGAAAAGCACTCATTAATCAAATTCCAATAAAGATTAGGCACTTCGGCGTGTATGAACTAATTTTGGGGACATTTTGAATCCTATGTCGATAGATTATTTCGTTTCGCGTGTTTGGCGCATCGTTTCCATGGTAGCCTTTGGCATCACCTTGTTATTCGTTTATCGTGGATTACCAGATCCTGCTGCCGTTCATTTCGGCGAAACAGGCCGTGGTGATGGTTTTTTACCGAAAGAAGAGATCTTCTACTTGACGGCAGGAATCGTCACAATCCTAAATGTTCTTGCACTCTTGTTGATAAAAAGTGTAGATAATGTTTCAGCGCAGGTTTGGGGGAAATTGTTTGGTGTATTTGCCGACAAGGGTGAAGATACAATCAAAAAGACCCTAATTAATTGGTTACATTTTTTACCGGCATTGATCAACAGTTTTTTAATTATTGTATTTAGGGTTTTGTTGTTGTTAAATGATCAACGAACCTACAATGAGGATTACACTTATGTACCCAAATTAGGCATTGTGTTGCTTTTAGTATGGTTACTATATTTCCCAATTCGTTTATTTTTATCGCCTAAGTTTATTTCAGAAGAATCATGATACACCGCATGCCGGATATTTCCATTCAGGCGTTTAATTATCATTTACCCGATTCCCAGATTGCATTTTTCCCGTGCGAAGAACGCGATGGATCTAAGTTGTTCGTCCACAATCAAGGAATCAATCAACATCACGCCTTTCGAGAACTGCCCGAATTAGTCCCCAATGATAGCATGTTCGTATTTAATAATACGAAAGTAATTCC
>JBDKFF010000267.1:0-2803 GCA_039798865.1 Bacteroidota bacterium | reverse complement strand
GCAACCACTTTAAGGTTTCTTTGGCGCAGGTAAAACCGGTTGTCGACCAAGTATTTATTGGTGGGGTCAATCATTTGTTTTACCACGGTGCGACCTATTCGCCACCCGAAGTGCCTTGGCCGGGTTGGTTGTTTTATGCTAGTACAAATTACAATCCTCAGAGTCATTTTTGGGAGGCCTTACCTCAATTGAATCATTACATTGAGGTTTGTCAAACGATGCTTCAAGCAAACAAAACGGATTCCGATGTCTTGATGTATTTCCCAATGGAGGATATTTGGCATGAGCGTAATGGATTGGGGAAAACACATCCCTTGGATCTACATGCCAATAGTCGGGACTGGATGAAAAATACCTCCTTCGGGCATTGGTCCGAACGAATGCAAGATAAAGGATACCAAGTGGATTACGTTTCGGATAAGTTACTCACTGAATTGCAGGTGACGAAAGCGAAAACGTGGAAGACGAAAGCGGGAGCCGAATATAAAATTTTATTAATTCCTGCGGCGCACTATGTTTCCTTGGAGACGATGGAGCGCTTGGCGAAATGGGTGAAACAAGGCATGCCGGTGTATTTTTTAGAGCATCTGCCCTTGCATGAAAATACGTATGGCCTGACGGAAGAGGAGAAAAACCGTTGGTCTGCGGCAAAGCAAGTTTTGACCATGCATTGGGTATCGGATCCCATCAATGTGTTGGAGCGTTTTAAGGTGAGCCGCGAGTCGATCGCCGACCAAGGTATTTCGTTTATTCGGAAAAAATCGGTGGGTGGGGCCCAATATTTTGTGGCGAATCTCTCCAATCGATTCTCGGAGGGATTCGTGAAGTTGGCCAAAATTTCGGGTGGCGTAGAATTGGAGGATCCTATGACCGGAGAAATTACGAGACCTGTTTTACAAAAGGATAGACAGTTTTTTTTGAATTTGGCCCCTGGAAAGAGTTTGTTGGTTCGTGCGATTCCTGCCGCTAAAATAACGGTTGCTGGGGCGATGGCGTCCAAGGTTTTTACTCCCTTGAACCCGAATGCCGCGATTCAATTGACGTTTCCAACGAAGCAGTTGCCTAATCAAACGATGGAGGAATTAAGGTACTGGACGATAGACTCAGCGACGCATGATTACTGGGGAAAAGGAACCTATTCCTTTGATTTTGATTTAACCGAAGAGCAGTTGCCACAGGCTAAGATTTTACATTTTGAACAAATTCGAGACTGGGTTCGTGTTCGAATCAATGGCAAGGATATGGGTTTGGTTTGGGCGCTCCCTTATGAGCTAAAGATTCCGTCAGGGGTATTAACGAATCATAACCACATTGAATTGGAAGTAGCGAATGTATCGGCAAATCGCGTCCGCAAATTGGACCGCGACAAAGTCAATTGGAAGAATTTTTATGAGATTAATTTTGTCGATATTCGTTATCAACCTTTTGATGCGTCTACTTGGCAAGTTACACCGAGTGGACTCAATGGAGAACTTTATTTTAGTAATCGATGAGTTTTGTTAAAGCCATGACTGAGGCATTTTATGCCCTCGAAAATCCGGAGAACGCGTACTGGATGCGCTGGTACATGAAGGATCGATACCCATTTTTAGGCATCAAGAAGCCGGAGAGAGCTGAGGTCTTTAGAGCGATTTATAAGCAATTTGGCCGTACTGAAGATTGGTTCGAGGTTTGTTCGGAATTGTATGTCCTGCCGCAGCGGGAGTTTCAATATGTGGCGATGGAATATATGCTCAAGGCAAAAAAATCGTGGGACCACCGGGTGCCTGAATTGATTAATCAATGGGTCGATGCGAATTGCTGGTGGGATGTGGTCGATGTTTTAGGTCCCAAAGTTTTGAGCGAATATTTTCAAATGTTTCCAATAGAGCGTGATCGCTGGATAGAGCGTTGGATGGCATCCCCTATATTTTGGCACCAACGGCTTTGTATTCTTTTTCAGTTGGGCTATAAATCCAAGACAGATGTCACACTTTTGAGTCAAGTTATTTTGCGACTCAATACCTCCAAAGAATTTTTCATTCAGAAAGCCATCGGCTGGGCCTTGCGTCAATATGCGCGCACGGATGCGGAATGGGTCAGGGAGTTTGTGGAAAATAATGCCTTGATGCCTTTATCGAAAAGGGAAGCCTTGAAGCATATTGGTTAATAACCTTTGGCAATCCTTTCCGGTTTGCCAAAGGATACTATTCTATTTACGTTTCTTTATCACGGCTAATTCATGAGCTGTGTCGTAATAACCTCGTAGGTTCGACCAGTCAAAGGTATCTGCGATACTTTCAACGCGGTTACGTTGGGTAATCCGATCCCGTTGGCTCTGTTGGGTAAATTTGAAGAGCATATTTGCTAATTGCTCGGCCGACTCCTGGTAATTCTGCGTCTTTCGATTCACCACACTGACACCCCATTGTTCATAGTCGCGCATGATTTGCATCATGTAATCTCCAAAACCCGATAAATCGGAAGTTACCGTCGGCACGCCACGTGCCATACATTCGAGTGGCGTATAGCCCCAAGGTTCATAGTAAGATGGGAAGACACCCAAGTGACATCCGCGAACGAACTGTCCGTAATCCAATCCAAAGAGCGGATTGGTGGAAACAATGAAATCGGGGTGATATACCACCTTCACTTTATCGTCGGCATTATTCAATAATTGCGTCCGGTGTAGGTTTCGGATGATGTCATCTTCTTGCTTTAAAAGATGAGTTACTACTTTGGGACGGGATTTCGTTTTCCAAGTTTGTACGGTCCGACGAAGGCGTAGGCGCCAGTATTCATCCACAAATTGGTTCAAATCGGG
>JBDKFF010000266.1:0-10989 GCA_039798865.1 Bacteroidota bacterium | reverse complement strand
AAATTTGTCGCCGAATGATGTCTATTACCAACCCTGTTCAAATTTGGAAATCATCCGTCGCGTTTTAAGAAATCTTATCATGGCTTATGAAAAAGCGGGTGATGATTCGCACAAAGATGAATTGACAGATTTGATTGAATCCTTGGATTAGTGATTGATCAATGTCACGACAAAATCATTGAAAATTTCGTGGTAAATAGGGAAGGAGTCTTGCTGATGAACTTTACCAGTCATTTGGTCTTGCTTGATGTCGATTTGGATTTCTTTTTGTAAGGATAATCCGGGTTTTTGCCAAGCTTTGTAGATGGATTCTTTCGCAGACCAAGCGAGCGTAAGCTTTAATTCATCCTCCCGCCATTCGGCTAACTCAATGGGATTCAGGAATCTTGGGGCAATTTTTTGAATATTCCGTCCTTTTTTTTCCAGGTCAATGCCCGTACGAGGCTTTTTGCTAAGACAGGCGACTGCGAAGGGAAATGAATGGCTGATGCTCACCTGCCAATCGGAATCTTGGATGAAGGGGCGTCCGCGTTCATCTTGTTCTAGTTTGAGTTCAACAACATGAAGTTCTTGCATTAGCTCCCAAAGGCAAAAACGTGCTGCGATTGATTCGAGGTATTTTTGGGATTGAATTTCCGCGCGTATGGCGGGCATGGACCAGTTGGAAGGAAATTGAGCGAAGAATTCGGCCGACTCGCTAATTTGCCACACTTTAATGTGCGTATCGGGGCAAAGTTTTGAAAGTCGGGATGAAATTTCAGGCATATCGATTGAATTGCCTGTAAAATTACCAATTTTGTAATGATAATACATGAAGGCATTGAAAATTGATCGTTTAGATACATTTGCAGGGCATCGCGGGGCCATTTATGCCTTAAGTTCAGGGCATGAATCCCATGAAATCTATTCGGCAGGAGCGGATGGATGGGTCGTGCAATGGAATTTGCAAAAGCCGGATTTAGGAAAGGTGCTAGCGCAAATCAAAGGTTCCGTTTATGCTATGGCCTATGATGCTCCTTCGGGTATTTTGTGGGTGGGGCAGAACTTTGAGGGCATACATGGAATTCGGGTTGCTGATCAGTCACGTATTTTCTCGATTCAAATACCTTCACTGTCGATTTTTGCCATAGAAATTATTGAGGGTCAAGTTTGGTTGGGGCATCAAGATGGTTTAATTACCGTCATCGACCAAGCAACGCAGTCGGTAAAAAAACGGATTAAAGCAGGCGAGTCGAATGTTCGTTCATTTTGTATTTTGCCCAATCGGGCGATGGCAGTAGGGGCGAGCGATGGTTATATTCGGGTTTTTGACCTGGATTTCAACTTAAAACATGCCTGGAAGGCTCATGCAACGACTGTTTTTTCCATGATTTATCAAGTCGAATCCGAAGCCTTAGTAAGTGTAGGGCGAGATGCCTATTTGAAAAAATGGAATTTAGTGGGGGAAATACAAGGGGAAGCAATACCCGCACATATTTATTCGATCAATGCACTCGTGCAAAGTCCTTGTGGTTCTTATTTGGCAACAGGAAGTATGGATAAGACCATCAAAATTTGGGATTCGAGTACCTTGCGATTATTGAAGGTGTTGGATTATGCGCGTTATGGGGGTCATAAGAACTCAATCAATCGATTGATTTGGTCCACTTACGATGATTTATTGGTATCCGCTTCGGATGATAAAAATATATCGGTTTGGAAAATCGATTAACAATTTTTTATAATTTTAGGCTAAATGCTTTTTCATATGCGAATTCCAGAGGTGTCTTTTTCGAAGAGTTTTAGAGGTTTTGATGTTCAAGAAGTGAGCGATTATGTCCAATCCGTGGCATTTTTTGAGGAGGAGATGAATCGTCAACAAACGATTTTGATGGAAAAGGTACAGGTATTGGAACAAGAGGTCAACCGATTACGCGAAGTTGAAACCTCCTTATTTCGTGCCATGAAATTAGCGGAAGAGGCACAGAAGAATTGGCAGGAAAAGGTGGAGAAAGAGGCGAAAAAGGTAATGGCTGAGGCAGATAAACAAGCTCAAGCGCTAATCGTTCAGGCACAAAAAGAGGTAGAGAAATCGAAGTTGTTAGTAGCGAATGAGCGGAAGCAAATGCTGGGGCAAATCGATCAAGAGGTAAAAGAACAAACGCGTGAATTAAAGCGTTTGGAAAGCATACAGAATGAAATCGCAGGTCAGTTGGCCAATTTTGCACAACAAACGTTATCGAGTGTAGCTGCCTGGTCAAAACCTTTGGAAGTTTCGCCTGAGCCTGAAAAAGTAGCTGTAAAAAAGCTGATTAAGAAGGAAGAGAAGCCTCAAGCGGCGGCTAAGAAAACGAAAGCGCCTGTTCAAACGAGTACAGCCAAAGCGAAAAAAACGACTCCATCAAAGAAAGAAAAGCATTTGGATGTGTCGACGATTGAAGATGATGGCTTACCAACCTTGAACAAGGTTTTGGAGGCTTATGCTAAGACGACGGGTCCAAGAGGTAAGGTGGGTGAAATAAATTAAGCTATGCAGGAATATCAGGTTGGATTGGAGGATGTTCGTTTTTTTGCTTATCATGGCTTGTTTTCTGAGGAGCGCATCCTCGGAAATTGGTTTACATTGACGGTTCGCGTTGCGAAGCGAGTAGATACATTTACATTTGAGCGATTGGATCAAACCTTTGATTACGGTGTGATTTATGATATTTGTCGTGAGATTATGGCGGAACCCGTCGACTTGCTGGAGACGGTGGCATCGCAAATTTCGGAACGTTTAAAGTCGTCATTTGAGGGTTTGTCTCGATATGAAATCCATGTAACGAAGGACCAACCACCTTTGGGGATGAAAAAGGGGAAATCCTGTGTTTCGCTTATTGAGCAAATGGACTTGTAGAATTCAAAAAAAAGCATGTAAATTCGGAGTAAATTAAAAACTATGCGTCACCAAGTTACCATCAAAGACATTGCCAAGCAGTTGAATGTGTCGGTTGCAACCGTTTCGCGTGCTTTACGTGATTTGCCGGATATTCACCCGGATACGAAAAAGGCCGTCTTGGATTTAGCTTCCGAATTGGATTATCAGCCCAATGTATTGGCTGCTAGTTTGGTCAAGAGCAAAACGAAAACCATTGGTTTGATTGTGCCGGATTTGGGATATTACTTTTTTTCGACTGTTGTCAAGGCAATTGAATTAGAGGCGATTAAGGCAGGATATAGTATTTTGATTACCCAGACGCAAGAGTCATTTGAGCGGGAATTAATTAATATTCAGAATCTATCACGAAGTCAAGTGGAGGGAATTATTATTTCCTTGTCGAGGGAAACGGTGAATTTAGATCATATTACGCGATTGCAGCGTCGTGGAATCCCATTGGTGTTTTTTGATCGGGATAGCGATGAGATCCATGCATCCAAAGTGATGGTGGATAATGAGCAATCTGCTTATGAGGCTGTTAAGCACTTATTAGAAAATGGTTGTAAGCGTATCGCATTTTTAGCCGGTCCGAAGAGTGTATCTGTGAGTAATCAACGCCGTTTAGGCTATTTACGAGCCTTATCTGAGGCGGGTATTCAGGAAGATTCATCTTTGATTATTCATTCGGATTATTTTCAGGATACGGCCACTTCTCAAACACATCAATTGATGACAAGCCCGAATCCGCCAGATGGAATTTTGGTCGTTTCGGACCGATTGGCACTGGGTGTATTGGTGGGAATGCGCGAATTAAAGGTTCGTGTACCTGAGGATGTTAAAATTGTGAGTTTCAACAATGAGCCGATTTGTGATGTTGTTTCACCTACCATCTCATCGGTTGCCCAACCCCTTGAAGATATAGGTAAACTGGCTTTGAAGCTTCTTTTAGATCAAATTGAGGGCCGTTCCGAAGTAGGGGAGCCTGTTATTGAGGTATTGAAGACACAGTTGGTTATTCGCGAATCTTCTGTTGCGCCCAATTAACGAACGATTTTCAACGATTTTTCTTGGCCATTCCAAAGAACTCGAAGGATGTAAGCACCTTGGGATAACTCATTAATTATTTCGTCGGTCAAATTTCCTTTTTGGTTGTATTCTTTGATCAATTGTCCGGAAGTATTGTAAATTTTGAGCTCATCAAAGGGGATTTGACGTGATTCTAAGGTGCCTAAGGGGGCATTGACCGTTACATTAAACTTCTCAGTAAAGCATTTTTGAGGATCATTCACTTGGAATGTGGTACTCGCTGTCGGGGCAACCGTAATTTTAGAACCTGTCTGATTGGTTGACCAGTTATACTGACCGATCCAAGAGGCCACCAAATCTGCCGACTTGCCATAATCGATGGTGAGGTTGGTCGATGGATTGAGTGTAAGGTTTTTGAAAACGGTGAATTTGTCCAGAACATCGCCATTGGTATCTAAAAATTTGGCGTCCAAGCGATTGTTTTCCACTTCTACATAGAAAGATCCATTGACGGAAGCGTTTGAATAATACATGGCTTTGTGAGGGCCGTCCGGTCTAGCGGGTTTGGTTCCGCCTCCAACGCCATTTACGACATAGAGCGTACCATTCTGGTTGGGTTTGCTTGTTTCGAGTAGGTAAGGGCAAGAATTTTCGCTGCCGTCGTATTTGCCGGTAGAGCTTTGTGGTGCGTGTTTAATGGGATCAAACGTATCTGATGTCCCAATGTGTCCTTTCAGCGGCTTACTGCGTTCATAGATGTGGCTGTGGCCCGTTAATACCATGTCAACTTGGTATTTGTCGAAGATGGGAACCAGTAGGTTCCGGAGATTGAAAATGGGAAGGTTAAACCCTGTATTTGAGTCGGAATCGTAGCTCCCTTTGGTATAGATGGGGTAGTGGAAGTATACGATGGTCCAATCTTGTTTGTTGTTTTTGAGGTCTTGTTCGAGCCATGCCAATTGGGCGGAAGAGTTCTCCCAAAGTCGAATGTTATCTTCGCCATAGGCATGTGAGTCAAGGCAAATAAAGTGTACGTTTCCGTAGTCGAAGGAATAAAACGCTTCTTTGTTGGATGGGATTCCTCCCAATTCACCTTTTTGGGGTAGGCTAAAGCTTTGAAAATAGGCGATGTTGGGATCGTCTTGTTTTTGGTTGGTATAATCGTAATCGTGGTTTCCAACAGCTGGGAAAGCAGCACTTTGTTTTAATAGGCTCTGATATACCTGAAAGAAATTGGCTTGAAAGTCGGCATCATTCGCGCCGGCGTACACATTATCTCCTACCGTTAGGTAGAGGTTTGTGTATTTATTGCCAATAAATTTTTTGAATCCGCTTACGACGTCTAATTGCAATTGTCCTGGATACATGTCGCCTGTGCTCCAAAAACTAATTTTGTTTTTTGCGCCTTTGGTGGGAGCTGTTTGGAAAAAGTACGTAGAGTCGCCTAGGCTTTGGGTCTCTGTGACAATCTTGTAGAAATAACGCGTATTGCTAGTTAATGAATCAATGGTTATTTCGTGTTCTTTGGCTGCAATGGATTGCTTGATGGTTCGGGTAAGACTATTGGCCGACTTGCCTATCAAAATACTTGGTTTGCTATCGATGTCGGTACGAAAACGTATGCGCGTCGATGAGCTTGAGGTCATTTGTAAATAGGGCCCTCGGGTAATGTTTTGGGCTAAAATGGGAACGGAAAAAACCGTTATCAAGGCGAAAAAAAGTACTTGCTGGCGGAGGTTAAATGTATTTCTCAAGGCTTTCTTTTTTGTTGACGAGACAAAGGTAAATATTGCTAATTATATTAATCAGATTTACTCAATTTTTTCTTGGAAAAATAGGGAGAATTAGGGATATTTGTAACTATTGAAAAACCGCTTTGTTTTTCTTTTTTGAAAGATTTTTGCAAGCGGTTTGTTCAACGAATCAAATCATTATTTATGTCATTACAAACGAATATTATCCCAATCAACATCGAAGATGAAATGAGAGGGGCGTACATTGATTATTCAATGTCGGTGATTGTATCTCGTGCCTTGCCGGATGTGCGCGACGGTTTGAAGCCGGTGCATCGCAGGGTGCTTTACGGGATGGAGGAGTTAGGAGTTAGTTACAACAAGTCGTACAAAAAATCAGCTCGTATTGTCGGAGAGGTATTGGGTAAGTATCACCCACATGGTGATTCTTCGGTATATGACACGATGGTACGTATGGCGCAGGATTGGTCTTTGCGTTATCCATTGGTGGATGGTCAAGGTAACTTTGGTTCGGTCGATGGGGATTCACCAGCGGCAATGCGTTATACGGAGGCACGTTTGAAGCGAATTGCGGATGAGATGTTGTCTGATTTGAACAAGGAGACGGTAGATTTTCAGCCGAACTTTGATGATTCATTGGATGAGCCAACGGTTTTGCCGGCGAAGATTCCCAATTTATTATTGAATGGAACTTCGGGTATTGCGGTGGGTATGGCGACGAATATGGCGCCACACAACTTGACGGAGGTTGTTGATGGAATTACGGCTTACATTGATAACCGTGATATTACGATTCCTGAGTTGATGCAATACATTAAGGCACCGGATTTCCCGACGGGAGGAACGATCTATGGTGTTCAAGGAATTAAGAATGCATTCGAGACGGGTAGAGGTCGAATTGTGGTTCGCGGTAATGCGACGTTTGATACGACGAAGACGGGTAAGGAGCAGATTATTGTTTCGGAGATTCCATATATGGTTAACAAGGCATCCTTGATTAAGCAATGTGCGGATTTGGTGAATGATAAGAAGATTGAGGGCATTTCGGAGATTCGTGATGAGTCAGATCGCCAGGGAATGCGTATCGTTTTTGATTTGAAGCGTGATGCGGTGGCCAATGTGGTGTTAAACAACTTGTACAAGCATTCGGCCTTGCAGTCGTCATTTAGCGTGAACAATGTGGCCTTGGTGAAGGGGCGTCCGATGATGTTAAATCTGAAGGATTTGATTCATCATTTTGTGGAGCACCGGAATGAGGTAATTGTTCGTCGGACAAAATATGATTTACGTGAAGCGCGTAAGCGTGCACACATTTTGGAAGGATTTATCATTGCATTGGATAATTTGGATGCGGTGATCAAATTGATTCGTGAATCGAAAGATCCGAATGCGGCGCAAGAGGGATTGATGAGCAAGTTCAATTTATCGGAGATTCAGGCGAAGGCTATCTTGGAGATGCGTTTACAGCGTCTTACAGGCATGGAGCGTGAGAAGATCATGAATGAATATGCGGAAATCATGAAGTTGATTGATGATTTGGAGGACATTTTGGCGAAGCCGGAGCGTCAATTGCAGATTATCAAGGATGAATTAACGGAGATGAAGCAGCGTTATGGTGATGAGCGTCGTACGCAGATTAACATGACGGATGAGGAGTTCTCGGTAGAGGATATGATTGCGGATGATGAGATGTTGATTACGGTATCAGCGCAAGGCTATATCAAGCGTACGCCGATTACGGAGTATCGTGCGCAGAGTAGAGGAGGAGTAGGTTCACGTGCGGTGGCTACGAAGGATGATGATTATACGGAGCATTTGTTCTCAGCGACGATGCACAATTGGTTGTTGTTCTTTACGGAGCGAGGTAAGTGTTTCTGGTTGCGTGTATATGCGGTGCCAGAGGGATCGAAAAACTCGAAGGGTCGTCCAATTCAAAATATGATGAATATTGAGAATGGCGATTCGATTCGTGCGGTGATTAACGTGAAATCGATTACAGATCCGGATTACATTGATAATAACTTTATCGTGATGTGTACGGAGGATGGTACGATTAAGAAGACTTCATTGGAGGCTTATTCTCGTCCGCGTCAGAATGGAATTAACGCGATTACGATTCGTGAGGGAGACCGTTTATTGGATGTAGCCTTAACGAATGGAAATAATCAAATTGTTATTGCGACAAACACAGGACGTTCGGTTCGTTTTGAAGAGACACGTGTTCGTCCGATGGGCCGTACCGCTGCGGGGGTAAAAGGTATTTGGATTGATGAGAGCGTGGAAGGTGAACGTGTTATCGGCATGGTTTGCGTTTCGGATCCGGAGGTTCAGCAATTATTAGTGGTATCCGAGAAGGGCTTTGGTAAGCGTTCTGAGGTTGAAGATTACCGTTTGACGAATCGTGGAGGTAAGGGAGTAAAAGCCTTGAATATCACGGAGAAGACGGGTAATTTGGTTGCGATTAAAGAGGTTAATGACAACAATGACTTGATGATCATCACGAAGGCGGGTATTTTGATCCGTACGAGTGTGGCAGAGTTACGTGTGATGGGCCGAAATACGCAAGGAGTGAAGTTGATTCGTTTGAAAAACGAGTCGGACGAAATCTCATCCGTAACTAAAATCGAGAAAGAACCAGAGCCGGAGGAGGTTGAATTGGTCGATGGAGTTGAGATCGTAGAGGGCGCAGTAATGGATCAATCTGCACCGGAAACAGGGGAGGAGACATCCGCTCAAGAAGGAACTGAAGAATTAACAGAAGAGTAATTTATGGGCCCGTATGTGAATGCGGGCTTTTTTTTAATTTAACTAAACATATGAAAAAAGTAGTTTTAACCCTGATTACTGTAGCGATGGCTGCAGGCTCATCGTTCGCTCAGGTGGACAAGGCTTTGGTCGAAGCACAAAAGAAAAGCATTGTGGATGCTGTAAAGAAGTCTGATGAGGCAGTGAAAAAAGCGCCAGCTAAACCGCGTGTATGGCTAGACCGCTCTGTGGCCTATTTTGATTTGGCATCATTTCCAGATTCTACTTTATCGACGACCGATATCGATGCGGCGTTTAAGGCTATGGAATTTGCTGCAGAGGCGATTAAGTTAGATACGAAAGAAGGAAAGAAAGGATCTATTGCCAAAGACGCTGAAAAAATGCTTTCGGGCCGCGATAAGGCTTATGGAGCTTTTATGAATATGGGTGTGGTAAAATACCAAGGGAAAGATTATACTTCATCTTATCGTTACATGGCCAAAGCTTCTGAGGTTGCACCGACGGATACCGTTTCGGCGATGTATACGGGAGTTGTGGCGCAGTTGTGTCAAAAAGATGCTGAGGCACGTACAGCTTATGAGAACTATTTGAAGAATGGGGGTAAGGATGTAGCCATTTTATATGGTTTGGCACAGATTTATAAGTCGGCCAAGGAAGAGGACAAAGCAATTTCATTGATTGATCGTGGGATTGAGATGTATCCGACCAACAAGGATTTGAAGAATGAGAAGTTCAACATGTTGATCGCGTTTAATCGGATAGATCAAGCAATTACTCAATTGAAAGAATCGGTAGCAAAAGATCCAAAGGATGTGATGAATTTGTTTAATTTGGGTCTATTGTATGAAAATAAGATCAATACACTAAAGGAAGACGCGAATAAAATTGCAGATGCATCGAATAAAGTAACTGATGCTAATCGGAAAATTACTTCTCATAAGGATAAGGCTGAGGTGTTTATTGATGAATTAAAGCGTACCAAAGCGAAATTGAAGACGGCAAAGCCGAACCTTAAACCAGCAATTCAGAATCAAATCAAGCGTTTAGAGGAGTCAATTGCGAAGGATAACGAGGAATTAAAGTTATTAATAGGGGAGAAGGAAGCGGCTGAAAAAGAGGTAGGCGATGTAGCAGCGAACAAAGCTAAGATTGATGAGCTAACGGGTAAGATTAATGCGTTGAAATCTGAAGTTCCATCATTTTATGAGCGTGCTTTAGCGATTGATCCAGCATATTATGATGCTTTGTACCAATTAGGTGCTTATTATTTCAATGAGGGCGCGGAAATTAAGCGTATTGTGAATGGCATGGATATGGCTACCTACCAAAAAGAAGGTAAGGCGGTTGAAGCAAAATTAGCTGAGAAATACCAAATGGCCATTCCATTCTTTGAGCGTGCTTTGAAGGTTAAGAAAGATGAAGATTTGAAAGAGATTTTAAAGCAAATCTACCGTGAGTTGAAGATTGACAAGCAAGTTGATTAATTGAGACTTTAGACTTTGGTCTTTAGACTTTTGACAAAGAGCCTCAGGAATTTCCTGGGGCTTTTTTTATTTTTAGGTAAGAGGTTTGAGGTAAGAAGTAAGAAGTAAGAGGTGAATTGTGAATTATACCCTTGTTTAAATATAATCTATTTAACATAATATAAATTATACAACAAACAAATGTTCCCATAAGGTTTCTTAGGATTATCGTGGCTCTAGCATCTTAAATGTCTTAACTCTTAGCTCTTAACTCTTAGCTCTTAGTTCTCTAGACGCGAAGTATCGCGTCTCTACAGGAATCTACTATTGTATCGGCAATAAAACCTTAAACGTAGTCCAACCATTTAATTCGGAACTGACGGTAATTTGTCCGTTGTGTAAATGGATGATTCGTTCAACCAGTGATAAACCGATGCCGTAGCCTTTGGAATTTGCCGTATTTTCTCCACGGAAAAACGGCTGGAAGATAAATGGTAAATCGGCTTCAGGAATGCCTTTTCCT
Source organism: Bacteroidota bacterium (assembly GCA_039798865.1). GTDB lineage: Bacteria > Bacteroidota > Bacteroidia > Cytophagales > Spirosomataceae > Aquirufa. The sequence continues at coordinate 561 of JBDKFF010000266.1, read as the reverse complement.
TCGTTTTTTACTTCAATTTCAATTAGGTTGTTGGCAATCGCTAAACGAACCTGGGCTTGTTTATTGGGGCTAAATTTGCAGGCATTTTCCATGAGGTTTTTGATGGCGGTTAACATCAATTTTTCGTCGCCCTTCATCATCAATTGTTCCTCATCATCTGGCATAAATTGGGTGTCAAATAATACTCGGTATGTAGCATTCAGCTTTTGTGCTAAGCTTCTAGCCTCCCAAATTACCTCATCAATTCGGATCGTTTGAAAGCCCGCTTGGTAGTCGGAGACGCTAATCTTATTCAGCTCCAACAAAGATTCGGTAATTGCCGCAAGATCCTGTGTATCTTCTAATACCGATGCAATCGTTTGTTTATAATCCTCTGTGTTGCGTTCATTGAGTAGACTTACTTCCAGTTGGGACGAAATTTTCGTCAACGGATTTTTTAGTTCATGGGAAACATTCGCGATAAAGGTCTTTTGAAATCTAAATGCGCTCTCAATTCGTTCAAGGAGGTGATTAATCGTGGCCACCATCTTCCCTATTTCGTCCTCTGAATCTTCGGATTCA
>JBDKFF010000265.1:0-13106 GCA_039798865.1 Bacteroidota bacterium | reverse complement strand
CATCTTCTTTACCGGGTTCAGGTTCCTTAAAAACCTGGGCGCCACCGGCACCGCAGCAGAGGCCTTTGGTCCGACAGCTTTTCAATTCCTTGAGTTCCTTTTTTAAACCCGTGATGACCTCACGTGGGGCATCATATACGCCATTCCCACGCCCTAAGTAACACGAATCATGAAAGGCAATCGTTTCTTTCTCTTCATTGAATTGAATCTTACCCGCGGCCAATAATTCGGCCAATAGTTGGCTGTGGTGAATCACCTCATAACTACCTCCTAATGATGGATATTCATTTTTCAGTGTATTAAAACAATGAGGACATGCCGTTACTATTTTCTTTACACCATACATGTTCAAGACCTCAATATTCTGCATGGCCTGCATTTGGAACAAAAACTCGTTCCCAGCTCTCCGAGCTGGATCCCCCGTACAAGACTCTTCAGTGCCCAAAACAGCGAATTTAACACCTACATGATTCAATATTTCACATAAGGCGCGTGTCACTTTTTTATGTCGGTCATCGAATGATCCCGCACAACCTACCCAAAACAATAAATCAGGGCTCTCTCCTTTTGCAGCCCATTCGGCCATCGTTGTTACTTGCAGTTCCATGACTATTTCTTTTTTTCTAAAGCTCGCATTTGTTCTACGGTCAGCCGACTCCCATCATCGCTCCAACCTGGAGGGCCAAACAAAAATCCGATTACCTGTTTCATGGATTTTGCCTGCGCCAAGTCCTTTCCAATTTGTACCCATTCGTAAAAAGCAATTTTGGCAGGATTATAGCTCACAATTTGTTTGGTTAATCCATAATGTGGCCGAGCCTTTTCCTCTTTAAAAGAACCAAAGATTCGATCCCAGATAATCAATACCCCCGCATAGTTCGTATCTAAATACTCCAAATCCGTCCCATGATGCACGCGGTGGTGAGATGGGGTATTAAAAATTTGCTCAAACCAATTTGGCATTTTTTGAATGAATTCGGTATGAATCCAATACTGATAAAGCAAGCTGGTTTGTTGGAAAAAGAACACAATAAACGGATGAACGCCCAAAAGAGGCAACCAAGCCCAGAACAAAAACCCACCCGTCAAATTTCCAGTCCATGTTTGTCGCAAGGCTGCCGCCAAATTATACCGAGGCGAGGAATGATGCACCATGTGCGAAGCCCAATAAAATCGCACGACATGTGAAATCCGATGAACCCAGTAATAGGTAAAATCCTCAGCGAAAAAGGCAAATACCCATACTGGCCACCAATTGAATTGAAAATCCGCCAAACGCCAATTATTATAAATATAAAAGTAGGTCATGAAGGCTAAGCTCTTCGTAATCGTCCCTACGGCCAAATTCCCTAATCCAAGACCAATCGATGTTAACGAGTCCTTAGACTCGATAAAATCTCTTTGCTCCTTGTAAGAAAGCCAAGACTCAAAAAGTACCGTCGCCAGAAAAAAGGGAACGGCATATAGTATTAATTGAGGCGTCATAGTTTGTTGATAAATTCAATCGAGGCTTTAATAGGCAAATCCACTCGCTTTCCAAGAATATCCGAAGTGATTACATGATAACCTGAAAGCGGAAATGCTTGTTCTTGTTTGATCTTACTTCCTAATTTAGGGAACATGTCGCGCATAGCCTGTACAGAAACGACGTTATCTTGATGTTCCTCATCTTGGTAATAATAACCAAGGAAAACAGGCACTTTAACCTGTGAAAAAGTCTCCTCGGTCATCTCGTGTGTCAAGAAATTCTGAATGGCCACAATTCCCTCCAAACGATAATGCAAACTCCAAAAACTTTTATGTCCCGAGCTAACCGATGGTATATCCCGAAAATCACTTCGCATCACAGCCCGCGCTAATTGCAATCCCCACGGATTATCCACCAACGGTGCAGTAGGATCCTTGATTGCTATGCATGGCCCATAAAGCATCAAAGCCTTTATTTCCGGGTGTTTCGAGGCTAAAACCAAAGACATCGCACCCCCAAAGGACGTACCTAAAACAATGACCTCATCACCGAGCTTTTTTGCCAGTGCATAATAATTTTCAACACTCTGATAAAATTTATCTGCGGTGGCTTTAGCCATTGTCGAATCTGTTGGGAATTCCCCATGATCCTCCACACGTGCTAATACTAAGTTGGCCTTCAACGCCTTCGCAACCGCCTTGTGCAAAGGATTCCCCTCCATTGGGGAGGCTGAAAAACCGTGTACATAAAGAACCACCGTCTTCGTTTTTTGCGGATTCGCCGAATCAGCCCAAATAATTTGACCCTCGTTATCCGGCTTCAGGTTTCGGTTGGTAGCTTCTTTAGCTTTCAAATAGGCACTAACTGCCATGGGATCTTGTGGAATGTCATTCCAAGATGGGCCAGGTAAGGTAGGTGCATCCGGATGTGGCCCGAGGAAATAAAGAACCACTAAAGCGAGAATAACAAAGAGGATTTTTTTCATGATTTTGCCCAATTTAAGCGGTCATTTGCATCAAACTTCCAGGGTGCTTGATTTGTTTCAATCGTCGCAAACATGGCATTCCATGCCCCCGGAGCATCTGATTGCTCCATGATTTGATAGCGACGTAATTCTAAGATAATATCTAATGGGGATAATTGAATCGGACAAGCTTCGACACAGGCTTGGCAGGTTGTACAAGCACGTAACTCCTCCGCACTAATGTAATTCCCCAAAAGCGTATTGGTCGAATTCGGATCTTTTTGAAGCTCTTCCAAACGATCTCGGGTATCCATCATGATTTTACGTGGCGATAACAACTTTCCCGTTTGATTGGCGGGACATTGTTCCGTACAGCGCCCACACTCGGTACAACTGTAAGCATCTAAAGCATTTTTAATTGTCAAATCCTTGATGTCCTGTGCCCCAAACTTCACTTCTGTATTGGATGGCTCTCCCGGTTTCCCCAACATGATATTCACCTCATTCGTCACATGAGGCATATCCTGCATGCGCGCGCTAGAATCAAGATTGGAATAATAAACCGCCGGAAAGGCAAAAAAGATATGTAGGTGTTTGGAATAAGTCACATACAAGGCAAATAGAAGTATGCCCACCAAATGTATCCACCAGGCAGCCTGCTCAATAAAATGCAGATTCCCTTCCGGAAGAAGTGATTTTAAATGCTTTGAAATGATAAAGGAATATGCTGGATCAGCCGCATTCATCACATACAAAGCTGACATAAGAACGAGTTCGATAACGAGGATATTCATCGCATCCTTTACGGGAAAACCCTTTAATTCACGTTGCTTATCAGGATCTAAACGCTCCGGATTTTTTGAAATTCTCCGAAAAATAAATACGAGACAAGCAATGACTACCCCGCCAGCCAATAATTCAAAAAAATTAATGATAAACACGTAAAAAGCACCCAGGGTAGGTGCAAAAATTCGATGCGTCCCCAAAAGACCATCTAAGATAATTTCAAGGATTTCAATATTTATTAAAACAAATCCCGCATAAATCAAAAAATGAAAAATACCTACCAGCGGCTTTTCAAACATCTTTTTTTGCCCAAAAGCGAGAAGCAATACACGCTTCCAACGCGCCGCAGAATTGGTCACATGAATCGGCTTGGCTAGATGAATTGTCTTCGCAATAAGTGCAAATCGACGCGCAATTAAGTAGCCCATCGAGCCCATTAGGAGGATGAAGATAATTTGGTTCATAATGAAGTGTTTGTGAGTAAACGCTGCCGGGGTCATAACCCCGGCAGCGTTACCAAAATCCAACACCAAACTAGCGCAAAATCACGAGAGAAAAAAATCAAAATGGTGATAATTTTTATCTATTTATTTCAAAAGAATAGAATCTTTTCTTGTGAATTTGGAATTAAAAAAAATGAAAAATTTTACCGAACCCCTAATTGAAAATGGAGTATTTCACATTTATACGCGTGGAATCGATAAAAAACCCATATTCCTTTCAGATAAACATTTTCGATCTTTTCTCTGGAAATATCAACGAAAGGTAAACCCCTATGTTGACACGTATGCATTTTGCCTTTTAAACAATCATTTCCACTTACTTATTCGTATCAAAACATATGAAGAAATTGATAAACTGCCCTTACTTGAGTCTTACCCTAAACCAAAAGGAAATGTGGGATTATTTATCAGTCGTGTTTTAGGCGATTTATTAAACTCGCACGCACAAATGTTCAATCGAGCTACCAGTAGAACAGGAGGATTATTTGAATCTCCATTTCGAAGAAAACCTGTAGATTCTTATCAATATTTGACCCACTTGATCAAATACATCCATTTAAACCCCGTAAACCATGAAACATCTGGAAATTACGAATTCTATCCCTACTCCTCTTATCAAGAGTACTTAAAATTTAAACCAAGAATTATAAATAAAAAAGAAGGTCTAAGCTTCTTTGGGAATTTGGAATTATTCGAAAAATTCCATGAAACTGATACAGCATCTGAGAACAAGATTATCAACTTAATGATAGAATAATTTTGACTTTAACTCGTTGTAGCGCTAACGCTGCCGGGGTCTGAAGACCCCGGCAGCGTTTATATTTCTTTCTTCAGGAAACGGCCCGTTTCACTGCCTTTCACCTTACATATTTCTTCCGGTGTACCCGCTGCCACAAGTTTACCTCCGGCATTCCCTCCTTCAGGTCCCATATCAATTACATAATCCGACACTTTAACGACATCTAAATTGTGTTCGATAATTAATACGGTATTCCCTTTATCAACTAACTTTTGAAGGACATCCAATAATAATTTCACATCCTGAAAATGCAAACCGGTTGTCGGCTCATCCAAAACATACAAAGTCTTCCCTGTATCCTTTTTAGACAATTCCTCGGCCAACTTTACACGTTGGGCTTCCCCACCCGACAAAGTAGTGGCATGCTGGCCCAACGTAATATAACCCAAGCCAACCTCAGACAAGGTCTGTACACGGCGATGAATGCGAGGCTGATTCTCAAAAAATTCCAAGGCCTGTTCCACCGTCATATCCAACACATCCGAAATCGACTTCCCTTTGAATCGAACCTCCAAGGTCTCCCGATTAAATCGTTTGCCCTTACATGTTTCGCATTCCACTAACACATCAGGCAAAAATTCCATCTCAATCTTCTTGCGCCCCGCTCCTTCACAATCCTCACATCGGCCACCCTTCACATTGAAACTAAATCTTCCCGCCTTATACCCACGAATCTTCGACTCGGGTAATTCACAATACAAGGCACGAATATCTGTATACATATTCGTGTAGGTCGCTGGATTGGAACGAGGCGTCCGACCAATCGGGGATTGATCTACCTCAATGATTTTATCTATATGTTCTAATCCTGTGATTGATTTAAAGGGTAATGGATCTCGTTTAGTCCGATCAAAATGTTGCTTCAGTTTCAACACTAAGGTATCATGAATAAGCGTCGATTTTCCCGAGCCCGAAACTCCCGTCACTGTGATGAATTTCCCTAAAGGAAAAGACACGGAAACCCCCTTTAAATTATTGCCCGTTGCGCCTTTCAATTCAATGCGATGCCCATTTCCTTCACGACGCTTCGCAGGAGCTTTAATCGCTAAACTTCCATTTAAAAATTGAGCAGTCGGGGTACCTAATTTGATAAATTCAGCCGGTGTACCCGAGCCCACTACCTGACCACCATGTCGGCCAGCTCCCGGACCTATATCCAGAATATAATCAGACTCCAACATCATATCCTTATCATGCTCTACCACCAAGACCGAATTTCCTAAATCCCGCAAATCCTTCAAGGCCTGAATCAACTTCTCATTATCACGTTGATGTAAGCCGATTGAAGGTTCATCCATGATATATAATACGCCGACTAATTGTGTACCAATCTGCGTTGCCAAACGAATCCGTTGAGATTCCCCTCCAGACAAGGTCTTCATCGGCCGGTCCAAAGTCAAATACGTCAAGCCAATTTGAGTTAAAAACGAAACCCGTTTACGAATCTCCTTAAGTACCTCCGACCCAATTTGAACTTGACGTTCCGAAATACGAGTCTCCACATCACTCAACCAAATCGCCAACTCCGCGATGTCCATTTGGGCTAATTCCCCAATGTGTTTCCCATCAATCTTAAAATGCAATGCCTCCTTTTTCAAGCGATAGCCTTGACATTCCGGGCACGTTTTTATCACTAAAAAATCCTGTAACCAATCCTGCGTCTTCTCCGAACCACTCTCCTGCTGCCTTTTTAAAAAATTGATAATGCCATCGTATTTCGAATTCCATTCCGAACCCACATATTTCTTCGAAGGTACCGGAACGGGCTCATCGGTTCCATACAACATCAACTCAACAGCTTCCCGCGGAAACTTCGCAATGGGCGTCGACAAGCTCACTTGATAGGGCTTCAACAACACCTCCAACTGCTTGAAAATCCATAACTCCCGATACTCCCCAATCGGCGCAATTGCTCCACGTACGATACTTAATGATGGGTCTGGAATAACAGATTCTTCCGTGATTTCCTCCACGACCCCGAGTCCCGAACAACAAGGACATGCCCCGTATGGGCTATTGAAAGAAAATGTATTGGGCGCAGGTTCATCATAGGATAAACCCGTCTTGGGATCCATCAGGGTTTGGGAAAAATAATGCAACTTATTCGATGCATCTAACACAAAAACCTGACCTTTCCCCACATTCATAGCCGTTTGTAGACTTTGGGATAAACGTACGCGTTCATCTTCCGAGATCACCAAACGATCAACTACGACCTCGATATCGTGAACCTTAAAACGATCCAATTGCATTTTTGGCTCGATGTCCATGACTTCCCCATCCACACGTACCTTGGTATAACCCCACTTGGCAATCTGAACAAATAATTCACGGTAATGTCCTTTACGACCCTTGACAACCGGGGCTAACAAAACGACTTTCCCTTGGGCGAATTGAGACATCAAGGTGCCAATAATCTGGTCAACCGATTGCTTAACCATTTTCTCCCCACTCAAATAGGAATACGCTTCCGAGGCACGGGCGTACAAGAGACGTAAGAAATCATAGATTTCAGTGACTGTCCCCAGCGTAGAACGGGGATTTTTAGACGTCGTTTTCTGTTCAATGGAAATCACCGGAGAAAGCCCCTCAATTTTATCCACATCCGGACGCTCCATGTTTCCTAAAAATGAGCGCGCATAGGCAGAGAAACTCTCCATGTAACGGCGCTGTCCTTCGGCATAGATCGTATCAAAAGCCAGCGACGACTTCCCTGAACCCGAAATACCCGTTACGACAACCAATTGATTTCTTGGGATGGAAACATCAATATCTTTCAAATTGTGCTCACGCGCACCCAATACCTCAATATGTGAAAAACCCGTTAAGTCCATGCCTTTTCCTAAAAATTCAATCCTTAAAGGTACAAAAAAAGAGGCTGCCCTTTTCGGGGCAGCCTCAAGAAAAATGAGATTATCTTATTTGTTCAATAACTCATCAAATGTTAAGCTTACATAGTACATGCTACCCACTGTTGGGTTAGCCCATCCTGTCGTATAAGGAGTACCAAACAAGTTGGTTCCACCCACCTTCAAGATTGACTTCAAGCCTGGCAATTTCTTGCTCACCTGAGCATCTAATGTATTGAATGATGGAATTAAACTCAACTGAGATTGGTTAACCACTTGATTAACAATCGATGATTGCCAAACAAATTTCTCTTGGTATCTCCAAACTGCATTGACACCCCAACCTGAACCACCGATGTTACGATTTCCTAAAGAAACGTTTGTACGATAGTTTGGTGTGTTAAACGCTAATTGGTAATCACCCAATCCTCCGTTATCCTTCACCGCATTGTAAGACACGTTTGAACCCAAAGTCCAGTTCGAACCTAATTGGTAATCTAAGCTTAAGCCCCAACCGTTTGTAACAACTTCGTTATCCACGTTAGATGGGAACGAGAAAAGCTTGTTTCCTAAGACCGTTGGATCTTGGTGTTGAGCCGGTGTCTGAACAACAACCTGTCCAGCTGAGAAGTTTGTGAAGTTCGATTGATAGATATAGAAATCAGCTAACAAACGATCTCCTAAGAAACCTTTGTAACCGAATTCCATAGTACGAACTTGCTCAGGCTTCCAATCTTTCGATTGGTATACCGACGGCTTACCGCTAAGTACAGATTGCAAGGTAAATGAGTTGCCCGACAACTTGTAACGATCCTGAACAACAGCTAAACCACCTAATAGACGAGCTGAAGGAGTCAACAAGTTGATGTACTGATCTTGTGTCGTAGGAATACGGAAACCTGTTTGATAAGAAGCACGGAAGTTCGAACGGCCTTCTGTATAAACCCCTGTTAAACGTGGGCTAAATTGACCATCAAAGTTCTCATTCTTATCATAACGCATCGAACCTGTTAACTTAAACTTATCGTCAAACATTTTCTTAGCTACTTGCGCATATGCACCAAATTCGTTGATTGTAAATTCCTTGCCATTATCTTGCAAAGCAAACAAAGTTCCCTCTGAGTTCAACGCATATTGACGGTAGTTAGCACCCACAATTACCTCTAATTTATTGTTCAACTTCTCTGTGAAATTGTACATACCTTCTAAGTGGTATAGGGCCGACTTATCCGTAAACTTCGCTCCTTGTGGTAAAGGTCTTCCTTTGATGGCTTCCACAGCTGTATTAAACGCTGCAGTACCTGGAATTAAACGACCCGCATCAGCTACCGAACGAGCCGTTCCATGGTAGAATGGGAAGCTAGCTTGTGTACTAGCAATCGCTGCACCTACTGCCGTAGCAGGGTTTCTTGTTTGCGCTAAGGTAGTTTGTAATACTGTACCAAAGTTTGTCAAAGCCAAACCAGCAAATGTGCTGAAGTATTCTGGATACCAAGCCGTACTAGGCTTAGCTGCCTCGTTGATCAACTGACCCAAAGTACCTGTTGCATAAGCATCTCCTGAATTCTCTTGTGTCGTGTAAGCACGTAAGAAGAAATTAGCACCCTTCAACTCCGCCTTGTATTGACCCATTGAGAAGTTCTTAATAGAGTAACGGTCAGCTCCCGTATACAAGGTAGTACCTTGACCATAAGATCCTTGTAAAATCAATTCAACTTTGTCATTAAAACGATAGTGCAATGCCGCATTGAATTTCATGTTACGGTTCGCATAGGAAGCGATATCACGCTCCGCATATCCCTGACGAGAAATATTCACATTAGGAACGATATATCCCAAAATAGCCGAAGGAGTTAACAAACCACCAGTAGCTCTAGAAATTTGATTAATACCCGCAGTTAATGGGTTTGTAGGAACTCCCAATAAAGGAGATAATGAAGATAACATATTCACATTCGTCTCATCTCCATAAATACTTACTCCGTTGTACGCCAAATTAGATGAGCGACTCCCAAAGCTTAACGACGATCCATTTAACAAACTTTGGTCACGATCATCAGTTGCTTGCCAATCTTCCGCACTTAATGTATTGAAGTTGATCTTATAAGCCCACTTGTTATTGATTGCTTTTGCGTAACGCAAAGAGATATCACTGTATGGCGTCAATGCCTCTGTACGATTACCTGCGTACATCGCACCCGCTTTTACCTGAGCGCTCAAACCTTGATATAAGAAAGGAGACTTTGAATTCATCAAAATGATACCATTCATCGCATTCGGACCATAAAGAGCAGATGCTGCACCTGGCAATACCTCGACACCCTCCAAATCCAACTCCGAAATACCTACGATGTTACCTACCGAGAAGTTCAAACCTGGCGCTTGGTTGTCCATACCGTCAATTAATTGAACCACACGAACGTTACCATTGCTATTAAAACCACGCATGTTCACTGAAGAGAAGTTCACTGACTGTGTACTTACCTCTACACCTTTCATGTTGCGCAAGGCATCATAGAAGTTAACAGAAGGAGTTTCGCGAATCGCACGTAAGTCCATTTTCTCAATCGACACAGGTGATTGTAAAACAGATTCCTCAATACGAGAAGCAGAAACTACCACATCCTGTCCTAATACAGACTGCTCTTTTAAGTCAATAGAAATATCAGATTTTGCTGATTTAACCGCAATTTCTTGACGCTCATATCCCACCATCGATACAGAGATCGTAAATGGAACGGGCGTTGTTGTCGTAAATGAAAAACGACCATTGGCATCGGTAATCGTACCGATTACTTTTCCTTTAACCGAAACACTTACCCCGATTAATGGTTCTTTGGATGCCGCATCTTTAACTGTTCCCCCTACTTTTGTTTGCGCATTCGCTACAAACGCTAGTAAAAAGATGACCGTGAAAATCGGCAAGATTTGAGTAAAAAGTTTTTTCATAAATGTAATTGTTTGAAGTTGTTGTGAATATTTTTCCACTTCTGAAACAAAGCTAAACAAGATTTGAGAATTTGCCCAATCTTTCATATTAAAATTATACCAATTTTTCCGAAAATATTTTAATTGAAAACAAATCTTAACATCCATTAAATCAATATTGCTTCCTAAACGCTTAATTTCTTAGTAGCTTTGACCAATTATTTCAAATATGTTGATTCTTCGGCAAATATTTCTTCTGAGCATAACCCTCTGTTTAGCAGCGGCTTGTAAAACTCAGGTTCCCGCAAAACTTTCCGTTGCTTGGAAAGAAAGCCCAATACCCCCTGAAATCAATTATGCCCTTTCCGAAAACTGGGCCGCATTGCCGAATCGCAAAGATGCAGCGGACGCAGTTCCAGCAAAATCACCCCTAAAGGATGAACAAGACCAAGCACAGGCTGATGTTTTCTTTATCCATCCAACCATTTACACCTACGCACCCAATACCCCCTTTCAATGGAACGCAAATATTCAAGATCAGTATTTGAATCATAAAGTCGATTCGTCTACCATCTTAAATCAAGCAACCATATTTAATGCAGCGGGTCGTGTCTATGCTCCACGTTACCGCCAAGCTCATTACTATGCATTTGTAACACCGAATAAGGCCGACAAAGACTCATCGTTACAACTCGCCTATACAGATGTCAAAAAAGCATTCGAATACTATCTGGAAAAACATAATAATGGTCGGCCATTCATTATCGCATCCCATAGCCAAGGAACTGTTCATGCCACCCGCCTCATCAAAGAATTGATTGACGGCAAAAATTTACAAAAACAATTCGTGGCGGGATACTTAATTGGAATTGCAACGCCTAAAAACACATTTACCAATATCCAACCTTGCACCTCAGCAGATCAAACTGGCTGTTTCGTGGCTTGGACGACATTCCAGCAAGGTTACTTGCCGCCATGGCACCCTGGCAAACCAACTGAATTGGTTTCTACCAACCCACTCACCTGGAGCCTCGACGAATCATTTGCCCCCAAAGAACTTAATGAAGGCGGCGTATCGTATGGATTCAAATGGGTTAAAAATTTCGCCGACGCCCAAAATCATCAAGGATTACTTTGGATTAATACCCCCTACGTTTTTGGACGAACTTTTGTCAAAATCAAGAATTGGCATCAGGCCGACATGAATTTATTTTACGCGCCGATTCGAAATAACGCCAAAAATCGCGTTTCGGCCTATTTAAAATCAAAATAACATTATGCAAAATACCTACCTCATCATCATGGCTGGCGGCATCGGAACACGCTTTTGGCCCATCAGCCGTAGCGCCAATCCGAAGCAATTTCATGACGTATTAGGTGTGGGAAAAACGATGCTCCAACAAACCGCAGAACGTTTTGATGGCATCATTCCCCAAGAAAATATTTATGTGGTAACGAGTGAGGAGTTTGCTAGCATTGTCAAAGAACAATTGCCCTACCTGAAAGAAGAACAAATCCTTAAAGAGCCCCAACGCAAAAACACGGCACCCTGTATTGCTTATGCCGCCTATAAAATCGGCAAAAAGAACCCCAATGCAACGCTCGTTGTAGCACCCGCAGACCATGTCATCCTTAAAGAAATTGCCTTTCAAAATCATGTGAGAGCAGCCATTCAAACGGCCGAAGAGGATGTGCTCGTTACCTTAGGTATTCTTCCTACCCGGCCCGATACCGGCTATGGCTACATCCAATTTCAACCGAGTAATGGAGTCGCAAAGACCGTCAAAACCTTTACCGAAAAACCCCACCTCGAACTAGCCGAAGCATTCTTGGATAGCGGGGATTATGTTTGGAACGCTGGACTCTTTGTATTTAAAATACCAGTCTTTAAACGTGAATTAGAAAAACACCTCTCTCGCTTAGCCGAACAATTCGATGAGGGAGAGGCATTCTATTACACCGAAGAAGAGAATGATTTCATCCGCAAAGTATACGCCGTTTGCAAAAGCATCTCCATCGACAATGGCATCATGGAAAAAGCGCAAATTGTCAAAGTAATTTTGGCAGATATCGGTTGGTCAGATTTGGGTACCTGGAAATCCCTCTATGAAATCCACGAGAAAGATACAAACGGGAACGTAATCGATGGGAACGTAATGGTTTATGATACGAATAATTGTATCATCAAAACGCCTGAAAATAAATTAGTTGTCATTCAAGGACTTCAAAATTTCATCGTAGCAGAACATGAAAATGCGCTGATGATTTGCCCACAAGACCAAGAACAAGAAGTGAAAAAATTTGTGGAAGCAGCGACCTACCTGAACCCGAAATTTTCTTAGGCGTTTGCTAAATCAATTAATGCCTGAAAATCATTCAGTAAGGTAATATTCTTCGGGATCTTACGATCCGGCTGCAAAATCTGATAACCAGTGAGCAAGACCTTCGAATTCGGCAAATCGACCGCTAGACGCGCCACATAATCATCAATTAATTCAGGATTAGGTTCCGAAGTGAACACACTAAATATATAATCCGGTTGGTGGATTTCGTAAGCAAGTAACAACTCTTCGTAAGGCAATGACTGCCCCAAGTATACCACGGAATGTTTGCGAGCACGAAATACGTAATTGGCAAATAATAACCCAATTTCATGCAATTCGCCTTCCGGCAAATAAAGTAAAAACTTCTTCGCGTCCGGCTTCAAGCTCAAATCCTGCGCATCAATACTCGAGATTAATTTCTGACGAATTAAGTGACTGATAAAGTGTTCCTGCGCAGGACCCACGGAACCAGAAAGCCATAAGGT
>JBDKFF010000264.1:0-2606 GCA_039798865.1 Bacteroidota bacterium | reverse complement strand
CACAACGGAATCCAAATCCTAAGGCTGCCGATGTTTCCGGTTCCCAAACTAAAGAGGCATCATTTAATTGAAGTTTCTCCATGGCATCCCGTAAATCTTCGAACTCCGAGGTTTCCACCGGATAGATTCCAGCAAATACCATCGGTTTTACTTCCTCAAACCCTTGAATGGCCGACAGGCACGGATTGGCAACATGTGTGATGGTATCACCTACTTTTACCTCTTTGGCTTCCTTGATACCTGAAATCAGATATCCTACATCACCTGTCTTAATAATTGGCTTTGGCTCTTGCTCTAAGCCTAAGGTTCCAATCTCATCCGCATAGTACTCCTTGCCCGTGTTGATAAACTTAACGCGATCTCCTTTTTTGATCTCACCATTATATACACGGAATATTACTTCAATTCCTCGGTATGAGTTAAATGTTGAGTCAAAGATTAAAGCTTGCAAGGGCTCAGCAGGATCTCCTTTAGGTGCAGGTACACGTTCGACAACAGCATCTAAAATATCTTGAATACCTATTCCTTCCTTTCCAGATGCATGAATGATATCTTCTTTCTTGCATCCAATCAAATCGATGATTTGATCAGATACTTCATCCGGCATGGCTCCCGGTAAATCGATTTTATTTAATACCGGAATGATTTCTAAATCATGGTTGATAGCCAAATATAGATTGGAAATCGTTTGTGCTTCAATGCCCTGTGAGGCATCAACAATCAATAAAGCACCCTCACATGCCGCAATTGAACGGGAAACCTCGTAAGAAAAATCGACGTGACCCGGTGTGTCAATTAAATTAAAGGTATATACTTCACCATCTTTGGGATATTGCATTTGGATCGCATGAGACTTAATCGTGATACCACGTTCACGCTCTAAATCCATATCATCCAATAATTGGTTCATCATGTCCCGCTTTTGGACGGTATTGGTAAACTCAATCAATCGATCAGCTAAGGTACTTTTACCGTGATCAATGTGTGCAATAATGCAAAAATTACGAATGTTTTTCATGTATCTATTTTACTACTAATATGTTAGGCTAACCCATTGCATTAATAACGCAGAAAGGTATCCACCATAGGTCCCAATTGCATAGCCCAATAAAGCCAAGATAACACCCAATGGTGCTAATGATGGACTTATGGCGGTAGCTACAACCGAGGCAGATGCTATTCCTCCCACATTGGCTTGAGACGCAATCGCCATGTAGTGGTAGGGGGCTTTGATCCACTTTCCAACTACAAATATAGCTAAGCCGTGGATGCTTATCCATATAAATCCGGTAAATAGTAGGAGCGGAGTGGAAAATAAATGACTAAGTGATATTTTTAAACCGATGGATGCGATAATAAAATACAAAAATACGGTTGAAATGACGTCGGCGCCCTGTATGTATAACCTTCTTAATGAGCTTAATCCTAAAAGTATTCCAGCCAAGGTACACAATAGGAAAGTCCAAAAGCTTGAATTGAGAAATGAGATTCCGATTACCTCAGCAAGGTATTTGCCGGTTACATTACAAAGCATCACGACAAGAAATCCTAAGCCCAAGATGTAAATCAGGTTGGAGAACGTGAATTTTTTCTCATTGCTATCGTCTCTCCAATCTAAATCAACGGATTTATGATTGTAATCAGCTCGGAAATAGGCATTAATTTTTTGTTGGAACGGAATCAAAAATAACAAAACAGCCAACCAAGTTTCTCCGAAAAACACATCGACTGTAACGGCCTTGGCTAATTCATCTGCCTTGGGTAAGAAAATAGCATTTAAAGCCATTTGATTCGCTGTTCCGCCAATCCAAGATCCAGCGATGGTCGCCATGCCTTTGTAGGATTCAGCATTGAATTCCGAGGGGAAGAAAAAATGGCTAATAACTAATGAAAGGGGCCCACCAATGATAACCCCTATGGCTCCAACTAAAAATAAGATAAGCGGTTGTTTACCAATAGATTTTAGCTTTTTTACGGGAAGTCCTAGGCTGAAATAAAAGATGCAAAAAGGTAAAATTGTCTTTGCCAATGTCCCATTTAAATCACTCTCACCAATGTTAATAATTCCGTATTGGACAAATAAGGAAGGAAGAAAATAACAAAACAATAAAGGTGGGATGACGGAAAAAACCAGTTTGAAGATTCGATTTTCTAATTTAGCTAAGGCGAATATACCTGCCAGCATAATAATTAGACTTATAAAAATCGATAATTCTCCTTGGATCATCCTTTTGACATTAATGCTTCAATTTCATCCATTTCTATTGGAATATTTGCCATTAAGTTGACAGCTGGTCCATTCGTTATTAATAGATTATTCTCTAGTCGAATTCCGATGCCTTCCTCTCTAATGTATATTCCTGGTTCGCAAGTGAGAACCATGCCCGCTTCAAAAGGTTTATATTTATCCCAAACATCGTGCACATCTAAACCCAAATGATGGGCTACTCCATGCATAAAGTATTTTTTAAAGAGAGGGTTGTTAGGGTCTTGATTTTCAACATCTTGGCGAGTAAATAAACCTAGTTCAATCAATTGACCTTCCATGAATTTCTCAACTTCTTTTTGATAATCTACCCAAAAAATTCCTGGACGCATTAAATCCG
>JBDKFF010000263.1:0-4008 GCA_039798865.1 Bacteroidota bacterium | reverse complement strand
TTTTGCGTTATAAACCCAATACCTTCCAGGGCCTATTGAGCAATAAGGTTACCTCTTTGAGTGCTGGAAATGATCAAGGTGTTTGGTTGGGCAGTAATGTAGGTTTGTCTTTTTTTAATCACAAAACGGGGCAGGTAAAGCATTTGGTTAATGAGGCGGTTGCCAACAAGTTGAATGTGACAACAGGCTTCGATGTAAATCTCTTGCAGGCATTGCCCGATGGCTCTGTTTGGGTCGCCGCTTGGGGCAAAGGCTTGTTTCATTTTACACCCCCTAATGATTTAAAGTCATTTCCATATCGTTTGGGTGAGGCCGGAATGAAATGGACATCCATGTTCTTAGACCAAAATCGATTGTTGTTGGGTTCCCAGTCGAAAGGGATTTTTGCTTTTGATCTCACCAATAAGTCTTTTTACAATCCTTTTGGTGATTTTAGTGAGCAAGACTTAAAGAATAAAAATATCAACAGTATTTTGAAAAGTTCGGATGGTCGCATCTGGGTGGGTACGACCATGCATGGCTTGTTTATCTATGATCCCAAAACGCGTAAGGTCGAACATCAGGTGCGAACAAATGCGGCCAACAGCCTTAAGTACAACCATATTACTTGTATTAAACAGGATCGCCAAGGCCGAATATGGATATTAACGAATGGTGGGGGATTACATCTTTATTTGGGTGATTCAAAAGGATTTCGAGTATTTACCGTAGCGGATGGTCTCGGAAGTAATACGCTCCGTGGGATGGAGGAAGATAAAAAGGGGGATCTATGGTTGACGACCAATGGGGGTATTTCGAAAATGGATGCTAAAACATTCAAATTCGTGAATTACGATGATGCGGATGGCTTACAAGGGAAGGAATTCATCATAACTGCGCATGCTAAAAACAAACAAGGCTGGTTGTTTTTTGGGGGAGTGAATGGCTTGAACTATTTAAAATCGGATAGTCTACGAATGCGTTTAGATATTCCGCATGTGTATTTAACGGGCTTAAAAATCTTCAATAAATCAGTTGCCGTGGGTGCTCCCAATTCGCCCTTAACATCCGATTTACCTGATTTGAAAACCTTGGTTTTACAACCGGAGCAATCTGTATTTAGTTTGGACTTTGTTGCGATTGAATACCAAAGACCTAAGAACAATCGCTATGCCTATATGCTGGAGGGTTTTGATGAGGATTGGAACTATGTAGGTACGCAGCGGACAGCAACTTATACCAATTTGAGTCCGGGAACCTATACTTTTAAAGTAAAGGCAACGAATTCAGATGGTGTTTGGGGCGAAAATCCAGTGGAGCTACAAATTGAGGTCTTGCCACCATGGTATCGTACTTGGTGGGCTTATTTGTTGTATTTCATTTCTTTGGTGGGAATCGTCTATGCTTTCATGCGCGAAATACAAATTCGCGAATCTTTTCGGACGGATATACGCTTGAAAGAGATTGAGAAAGAACGGATTAAAGAACTTGAACAGATCAAGACTTCGTTTTTTACCAATATTTCCCATGAGCTTCGGACTCCTTTGACCCTAATTATTAGTCCGATTGAGAAATACTTTTTGAAAAATAATTCCTTACCCAAGGAGCAAGAAGGACGATTACAGTCTATACATCAGAATGCGCAGAAATTACTTCGATTGATTAACCAGTTATTAGATCTTTCCAAAATTGAGGCGGGTAAGCAACATCCTATCATTGCTAAACATGACATGATTTCGCAACTGAATCAGATTATTCAAGGTTTTGAATCCTATGCGCTGCAAAAGCAAATAAGTTTGAAGCATGAATTTCCGGTGGAGTCCTTGTGGGTATATTATGATGCTGACATTCTTGAAAAGTGTTTAAGCAATCTTTTGTCGAATGCCTTCAAGCATACACCAGAGGACGGAAAAATAGGAGTCGTCTTGGAATTGGATGAGGTATTCGTTGGTAAACTTTCCCATGTTCGAAATGTAAAATTAAAGGTATTGGATACCGGGAGAGGGATATCGGAATCTCATCTGCCCCATGTTTTTGATCGTTTTTATCAAATCCCAGATGCCGCACAGGTCGTTGGAACTGGGGTGGGTTTATCACTCTGTAAGGAGTTGATGCAGCTGCATCGGGGTGATATTCAGGTTAAGAGTCGTCTTGGGGAGGGAAGTGCGTTTACGCTACAGTTTCCGGTGGAACTTGAGGCTTTTGAAAAGAGCTGGGTGAAGAATGTTGATCAAAGCATTCCAACCATGAAGTTACCCGTTATATCCGTTTCTGATGCTATCGAAAAGGAAAAACCTATTCTTTTGGTGGTGGATGATCATGCAGAAATGCGCACGTTTATTGGTGAAATTTTTGAGAATCGATTCCAAGTGCTTTATTCGGATCGGGGTGAGGATGCGCTGGAGCAAGCTCAGGTATATTTGCCGGATTTGGTGATTACCGACTGGATGATGCCGGGGATGAGTGGGATCAATTTGTGCCGTGCACTTCGCCAAAATTCAAAAACGAGTCATATTCCGATTGTTATTTTGACATCAAAAAGTTCGCAGGAAAGCCAAATTGAAGGCATGCAATCGGGGGCGGATGATTTTGTTAGTAAACCATTTAACGCAGATATCCTTGAAATCAGGGTAAATACGCTTTTGGAAGCCAAAGAAAGACTTCGTAAAAATTGGCAGAAACAAATGATCCAACAGGAGTTGAGTGAAGGGAAAATGCCTATTTTTGAAGATGCATTTTTAGTGAAGGCAACGCAGTTGATTATTGATCATTTGTCGGACCCAGATTTTGATGTCGATGATTTAGAGAAAGGTCTCGACATGAGTAAGATGCAATTGTATCGTAAATTGAAGAATTTGACATCCCTAGCAGGAAATGAGTTTATTCGTTCAATTCGTTTACAACAAGCTAAAATTTTATTGGAAACAAGCTCCTTGAATATATCCGAAGTGGCCTATCAAGTTGGCTTTAATGATCCAGCCTATTTTACCCGAGCGTTTAAAAAACAATACGGCCTTACGCCAAAATCCGTAAATCAATCAAGTAATGAAAAGAATTAGTATCCTCGTTTTAATTGTCTGTGCCTCTTGGGGATTTTTGGCCCATAAAACTTTGCAACAGATTTCAATTTATCAGTTGCCAGATGATTTGGCCGGGTACTTTTATGCCAATCAGGATTATATCGTGCAACAGTCCGTTCGACCTGATGTTCGTCGGCGAGATGATAAATCCGAAGATGCGAAGCATTATTTGGATATGGATGCACATCTGTTTGGGAAAGATTACAAAACATCCATACCACATGATTTTGCACAGGCGGTACAAAAGTATGGGATGGATAGTTTGCGTAAAGAAGGTTTGGTTCCTTGGGAGGTGTACCGCGTTTATGGTCGTTTGGTGCATGCTTTCAAAAATGAGATGCGGGATTCCGTTATTTTTTATGCAGCCGATTTAGGCCATTATGTGTCAGATGCGCACGTGCCTTTGCATACAACGGCGAACCACGATGGTCAATTAACAGGTCAGAAAGGGATGCACGTCTTATGGGAGAGTTTGGTGCCGGAAGCTCAATTAGCTAGGTATGCGCTGAATCAAGTGGAAGGAGTTAAATACATCGCTAAACCACAAGATTTTATCTTTCAAATTTTGTTGGAATCACATGCGATGTTGCCTCGTATGTTTGCCGCAGAAAAAGAGGTGCGAACTGAATTAGGAGAAGCAGGCTCGTTTGAGATGGTGGAGCGAAATGGCCGGCAGCAACGCTATTATACCAAAGCATTTATTCAAGCCTATGGAAATAAATTGGGCACCTCAATTCCGGAGCGAATGATGCTTGCCTCATCTCGAGTAGCTTCTTTTTGGTATTCCGCCTGGAAGGATGCGGGTTCACCTGCTTGGGTAAAGCAGGATGCGAAAGTTGTTGATGCCTTGAATCAAGAGCGAGTTATATGGAAGAAAAATGAATTAATTAGCTCAGAAAAGTTGATTTCTTTAAAAGGAAAACGTTCGGAATAGGGATGGTTAAGGTCG
>JBDKFF010000262.1:0-3218 GCA_039798865.1 Bacteroidota bacterium | reverse complement strand
GGCTTAGCGAAATACTTCCACCACATTGAAATCATGTCGGATAAAAAACCATCCGATTATCAAAAGTTGATCCAACATTTGGACGTCGATCCAAGCCAATTTTTAATGATTGGGAACTCGTTAAAATCAGATATTTTACCGGTACTTGAATTAGGGGGACATGCCATCCATATTCCTTTTCATACGACTTGGGCACATGAAATGGTTAGCCATCCGGTGGTTCATCCAAATTTCCGGGAAATCGAACATTTATCAGAAGTACTCACCTTTTTATAATCATTTTTAAGTCGGCCCAGTTTATCAAAAAACAGATATCCCGACTAATAAAACAGGCAATATGCCCTCTAAAGTGGTTAAAAAATCAAGAAGTTGATATTGGGACATGATATGAAAAAAAGTGACGCTGCCGGGGTCGAATGACCCCGGCAGCGTCTACAACGAAGCAAAACAATTCATATTGTCCAAGAAACTGATTTAAACGCCCTCTGCGACCACTTCTTTTACGGCAGGAACCATTCGAGTCATCAAGGTTTCAATACCCGCCTTAAGCGTCATTTGTGACGATGGACATCCCGAGCAAGAACCTTGCAATAATACTTTCATTTGACCTGTCGACTCGTCAAAGGAATGAAATGAAATAGCTCCCCCATCGGACTCAACAGCCGGCTTTACATATTCCTCTAAAACTTGCTTGATTTGGCCGATAATCTCTGAATCAGACACATCGCCTTCCTCCGCAAATTCAGAGGCTGGTAAAGAGAATACAGGCTGCTTTTCAGCGAAATATTTCTTTAAGTATTGCTTAATTCCGAATAACTCATCTTCCCACGCGGCATTTTCCGTTTTTGTCAAGGTGATGAAATTGGAGGTAATGAATACCCGACGAACAAATTCGAAACCAAACAAGGCAACGGCAAGTGGTGAATTCTTTTCCTTGGTAAGCCCGTCAGCCGGTTGGGTATAGTCGAAGGACATCCCATCAGGCAGTAATTCCACATTAAAAACAAATTTCATGGAATGTGGATTGGGCGTGGATTCCGTATAAATGGTGACAGTCGAGGTAAGCATAAATTAATGATTATAAAGTGCAAACTAACAAACTGTCAATTTGGTTTCGTAAAATAAAAAAAACCTGACACTTTCGTATCAGGTTCTCTCTGAAATTTCATGTTAAATTATTCAGCAGCTTCTTTTTTCTTTGCTGGAGCTTTCTTCGCTTTTGGAGCTGCTTCAACAGCTACCGGAGCCGCCTCCACTGCTGGAGCCGCTTTTTTCGCTGGAGCTTTCTTTGCTGCAGGTGCCACAGGTGCTGGTGATGCCACTGCTGGCAATACGTGCACGAATGAACGACCTTTAAATCCTTTTTTGAATGCCACTACACCATCCGCTAAAGCAAATAATGTATGATCTTTACCAAGACCTACATTCTCACCTGGATTGTGAGCTGTACCGCGTTGACGTACAATGATGTTTCCTGCGATTACTGCTTGGCCTCCAAATAACTTAACGCCAAGACGTTTACTATGTGATTCGCGCCCGTTTTTCGACGATCCGGCGCCTTTCTTATGTGCCATGTTTTTTTATTTTATGCGTTAATAACGCTAATGTTCAATTATTTAACAGAAATACCTTCGATCAACACTTGTGTCAAATCTTGACGGTGTCCATTCATTTTTTGGTAAGACTTTCTACGTTTCTTTTTGAATACCAAAACCTTCTCGCCACGAACGTGAGCTACGATTTTAGCTTTAACAGTCGCACCAGCTACAGTGGGTGCTCCTACGGAAATCTTTCCGTCATTGTCAACAAGTAATACCTTGTCGATAACCAGTGCAGCGCCTTCCGCTCCCGCCAAACGGTGGGTATAAACGGTACGGTCTTTTTCTACTTTAAATTGCTGCCCGGCAATTTCTACGATTGCGTACATTTTAGATGTATTTAAGTGAAACAATCCCACGAGGCCAGGTCGTTACCTTTACAAAGCCTTTTAAATGGGGTCGCAAATATAAAAAGGATTTACGATAAAGCAAAGCACTACTCGTAAATAAATTCTCCGTAAGTACTTTTAATGGTTAATTTCTTCGATGGGGATGCCTCCACACGACCTACCACTTGTGCGGGTATGCCAAATGACTCCGATATCTGAATAATCTCATCCGCGAATTCAGGAGCCACATATAGTTCCATGCGATGCCCCATGTTGAACACCTTGTACATCTCCTGGAAGCTGGTTCCACTCTCCTTTTGGATCAAATCAAACAGCGGGGGTATTGGAAATAAATTATCCTTGATCACATGAACGCCATCCACAAAATGCATCACCTTCGTCTGCGCGCCTCCTGAACAATGCACCATCCCATGAATCTGTGAACGCATCGCTCCCAAGATCGCCTTAATCACCGGCGCATAGGTCCGCGTAGGCGATAATATCAATTGACCCACATTCAAAGGGGTTCCCGGAACCGCCTCCGTCAAGGAACGCGAACCCGAATAAACCAAATCCGACGGAACCGATGGGTCAAAACTTTCCGGGTATTTCCCCGCCAAATAATTCCCCAGCACATCATGGCGAGCCGATGTTAAGCCATTGCTTCCCATCCCGCCATTGTAGGTCTTTTCGTAAGTCGATTGCCCATCAGACGCCAAACCCACGATCACATCCCCCGCCTGAATATTTCCATTTGAAATTACATCTGAACGCTTCATGCGTCCAATCACCGTACTGTCCACAATGATCGTGCGAACCAAGTCGCCCACATCCGCCGTCTCGCCACCTGTCGAATAAATACCCAAACCATTCTCCCGCAACATCTCCAACACCTCTTCGGTCCCATTGATAATCTCCGCAATGACCTCGCCCGGAATCAAATTCTTGTTCCGACCGATCGTGCTCGAAAGCAACATTTGATCCGTCGCTCCCACACAAATTAAGTCATCCGTATTCATGACCACCGCATCCTGCGCAATACCTCTCCACACCGAAATATCTCCCGTTTCCTTCCAATACAAATAAGCCAACGACGATTTTGTCCCCGCACCATCCGCATGCATAATGTTGCAATAGGCCTCATCACCCCCTAAAATATCCGGAGATATTTTACAGAACGCTTGCGGAAATAAACCCTTATCTAATTTGGCAATGGCCTTATGAACATCTTCTTTCGAGGCCGAAACCCCCCGTTGCATATAGCGATCGGTCGACATATTACGCTTGATTT